>RFIF01000446.1 GCA_003695655.1 Cyanobacteria bacterium J069 | reverse complement strand
GGCGGATAATTTGCTGACGAATACGGTGTTGGCTTCGACCTGTCCCGTGCTGCTGGCCCCAGCGATGAACACCGATATGTGGGAGCAGCAGTCGGTGCAGCGCAACTGGCGATTGGTGCAGGAAGACGGCCGGTTTCACGCGGTGGGGCCAGGGTCGGGGCGGCTGGCGTGCGATCGCCTCGGGTCTGGTCGCATGGCAGAACCCGCCGACCTGGTGGCGCATCTAGAATCACTACGGCATACCCGCGGCCAGCGCGATTTGGCGGGCAAGCAAATTCTGATTAACACGGGCAGCACGCGAGAATTTCTCGACCCGGTGCGGTTTATTGGCAATCCCTCGACGGGAAAAATGGGGCTGGCGCTGGCCCAAGCGGCTCAGCACCGGGGCGCAACGGTGACACTGGTGCATGGGCCAATGAGTGCAGAACTGCTGAACAGGAGCGGGGGCGATCGCCGTCTGCCCATCACCAGCGCCGCCGACCTGCACCAGGCAATGCTGAGCGAACTGCCCACCGCCGACTGGATTATCCTCGCCGCCGCCGTCGCCGACGTAAAGCCGGCCGAGTTTCACCCGCACAAGCTGCCCAAAGCCGACCTGCCCGATGCGCTGCCGCTTGCTCCCGTGCCCGACATCGCCGCCGACCTAGGACAGCGCAAACATCCACACCAGCGCCTCATTGGCTTTGCCGCGCAAACGGGCGATATTGTTTCCCCCGCCTTCGACAAGCTCCAGCGCAAGCGACTGGATGCGATCGCCGCCAACCCCATCGACCAGCTCCACAGCGGCTTTGGCAGCGACCAAAACCAGGCCGTGTTTCTGGATAAGTACGGCAGGAAAGAGGCGATCGCCCCGTGCAGCAAACTCCAGATGGCGCATTTGCTCTACGACTTCGTGCGAGATATCTAGCAGGAGTTAGGTCTAAAGTCCTTTCTGCACTGGACTTACGCAGTTGGATGATTTTTCGCGGGCTGCGCCCGCGAGAAATCATCCAGAATCTATAGAACTCGTTTCAACTGCGTAAGTCCTGCTGCACTCAGCTTTGTGGCTTGGGGTTTGCCCCAACCATTCTGCGTTATCACTCCAGAACCGCGCAGACGGGAAAAATGAGAATCTGCGCCAGCGGCGACACAATCTGAGAAAAATCTGAGAAATTTCCTTGAGAAATTCCCCTGATAAATTTCCTGAGAATGATAAATCTAGACTTGATAAATCCGAAATATCTAGAGGTGGTCGGCCGCTTAGTAGCAGCTTCCCATGCGCGTCAAAGCGGCCACCTTGGTCAGCTTGTCTGCTTCCAGCCCTTCTAGCTCATGAAGCTGGAGCCAGCCTTCCTGCACCAGCCGGGCAAACACAAAAATCAGCACCGAATATCGATAGTCGTATTTCCCATCCAGATCATGCCTGCGGGCGCTCAGGAAGTCATGCAACGTCCACAGGTCATCCAGCTTTTCGATGTCTCCTGCTCTTGCGTTCACCTCGGCAATCAGCGCCTGTACTTCACGCTCATACGCCTGATTGAAGGCAGCTTGAGCCACGCTCTTTTCAGTCTGAGACCACTGGATGTCACTTGCTTGCATTTCAAAAACTGAACTCTGTGCAGTACCTAATGTTTAACGCGGTCGTTTATAAATGTAAACCTATGATAAGTATAATCTCATAATGTTTGGGTAATGTTTAGGCGATCGCCCCCGCTTCGTCAAATTTTTATGGGATGCGCCGCATGAAAAAGCGCCCTCAATCGAGAGCGCCCATTGTGCGACTGAGATCAACCTCAGGGATTAATCTCCAGCCGTTCATTGATAGTTACGCGCCTTAACGCGCCAAGTTGAGTAGTTCTTTGGGAGAAGCCAGCAGATCGATCGCCACAAAGAAGATCTTGCCCTCAGGATTCAGCAAAAACCGCCAGGCAATGTTCATCCCCACGCCCGCGCCAAACCACGGAGTCTGCACCTTACCCGTCACCTTAATTTGGGTATAGCCATCCTCGGCCGGTTCAGAAACGCCGCGCTCTGGCATCAAGACCAGGTTTTGGCACTCTTCTCTAAAGAACCGCAGAATGGCATCTTTACCCACGATGGGACGCTGGAACGGCGGCTGCAACGCCCCATCCGGCAGAAACAGCGCAATCAGTGAGCCAAAATCATTGGCATTTAAGTTATCCATGTAGGCCAACACCGTTGGGTTGGTGACGCCTTCAATGGTGACTTTCTTCCGCTGAGACAATTCTTGAGGAGCCACAACTGGCTCTGCCACGCGGGTATAGTCGCCCAGTTTATTAGGATCAAAGCCCATATCCACGACAGAATTGCGCAGGATCGTAATCTGCTGACCCGCGTCGAGTTCCCGGAGCGTTTGCAACACGGCTGCGGCATTTGCCGAAAGCTGATAGTTGGGCGGAATCGGGGCAACCACGCCCTGCTCCATCCACTCACCCAACTGATACCAGAATCCCAGCTTAATGTTGGCAGACCAGGACGCATAAGTGCGACAAATCGGCGTGTCGGCGTGGTTTGCCAGATCAAACATCACCTGAGTTTGTTCAGAAAAACTCATTTGGCGAATTTCATTCAGCGTGGCTTCGGCAAACTGCATCCGGGCAGCTCCCGGTGCTGCAACGGTCACGGTTTTTCCCATTTCTAGATAAGCAAACCAGATCCACGCAAGCTGGTCTTCAGCGCTGAGCTGGTTAAACCGGGCGATCGTAGCCGGCACGACATCCGCAGCTAGGGTGTTTGAAAAGATTCCACGAGCTGTGTCAATTGTAAATGGCATGTGTCAGTCCACCTTAATTTAAGGATTCTTAGGAGGCTTAGACCCTAAACTTTCAGACTGAACGCTCAGACCGAAACTGCGGGCCGAACGTTCAAATCAACGTTTTCAGATCTAAGAAGCTTGTCGGCACGAGCAAAGCCCAAACTAAACGCGGGTTTGAGTTTGAACTGGGCCGCAAAGGATGCGAACTGTGCTTTGGATCGTGCCTTAAACATGGAAGCAGATGAGTTGCTGGCTTCTACCCTTAACATTACAGAAACGCAGGGCCGAAAGAAAGCAAGCCAAAAACACACACCAGACTTTAATCAGCTTTTAATCTGCCGATAGGGTGATTTTTGACGTTTACAGCGATTTTGAGAGCCAGGGGCGGATAGGGATGAATGCGGACTCCCCAAATGCGGACTCCCTAAATTTGGACTCCCAAATGCAGACTCCCCAAATGCAGACTTCCCAAACAGTCGCCGCTAAGCCGTTTGCAGTCGATGCCCGCGTCCAAACTCTTGAAGCTGGTGCATGTGATGGCAAAGGTTCCAGCAGTAGGATTCGGGCAGGCGGCAAGTCACCGCGCCCCGCAGCACGACGTTGAAATACCAGTCGTTGGGGGCTTTTTCTTCGGGGAGTTTGTGCAGCGCGGTGTAGGTGCGGACGTTGCTGTAGTCGCGCCCGTGGGACTGCACAGTGATGATTTCGTGGCGATAGCTGACTTCGCGGGCATCGAGGCGATCGCTCAACCGCATGGGCAGGCGATATAGCACGCCCTCCACCACCGCTCGCTCATCGGGCACCACATCCAGCACGCCGCAGTCGCGAAAGTTGGAATAGCAGAAAAAGCCCAGCCGATAGCCCCGCAGCGTGGCGTGGCCAATAACATAAGGATGAGTTGCCTCGCCGAGCGATCGCTTCAAGTCTACCGGACACATGCAGGAGCCATAGGCGAAGTACAAAAACGACGACTCGGCGGGTTCAGCAACGGCGTAAAGCGGGCGATCGGCAAAGCTCATGGCAACGATGACAACCTCGAACAAGGGCGCTGAGGCAGAGATTCAGCGATGTTTTAACTTAGCAAAAGAGTCTACTGGATTGCGGCAGAATTTTCAGAAATCTAGCTCACATTTTTAGGATATCCAAGTCCTGCCGCTTTGTCCACAAACCCGATAGACGAACCGTAGTATTTGGCTGTGTCGTGTTTAGCGGTGAACTAACGTCGATTGAAAAGAAAAATTTAAAACATTGCTTGCGTAATCTGCGGACTTGCAGTACGCTCGTATCTCACAACTGAAAATTTCCCTTTCTTAAAGCGTTCCCTGAAGGTGTTAGCGCACCCTCAAGGAACTAACCCCCAAACTGTCGTAACCAGTCTGGTGGGCTAGTTAGGCAGTGTATCACTCCTCTAGCCACCTCAGCTTTGCGTTGCAGAAAAGCGGGGTGGCTTTGGTTTTGGGGATTTTGCCCTTTCGCCAATGGAGTTTTACACTGCCATGAATTTTTCG
>RFIF01000445.1 GCA_003695655.1 Cyanobacteria bacterium J069 | reverse complement strand
TCCGGTGAAGATGCCAACGCGCATTTGCACAGGCGTTAGCCCTCGCCGCTGCCAGTCCTGATTGAGCTGCTCCAGCCGCTTGCCCATTGCCAGTGCACAGGCGATCGCCTGGTAGGCATCTTCATCGACCTCGCGCTCTTCCAGGCGGGGCATGGGCACGCCAAAAATCGCCAGCAGCCCGTCGCCTGTGAACTTGTTGATAATGCCGTGGTGATGCTGAATTTCCTGGCTCATGGCTTCCAGATACTCATTCAGCCATTCCAGCAGCGCTTCTGGCGGCATCTGCTCAGAAATCGTACTAAAGCCTTTGATGTCGGTAAACAGCATCGTGGCCACCAGGCGCTGGCCCGGCAGCTTGCCCGATTCCAGCAGGCGATCGCGCGCATTCCACAGGGCATCGGCGATTTCGGGCGAGGTGTTTTGCCCCAGCAGGGTCATCACCATTTGCTGCTGGCGGTGCGACTGCTGTGCTCGGTAGGCGACGACGGTGCCCAGTGCCATCATGGAGGCGATCGCCGGAGCCACCACCGGAATCCAGCCCTGCTGCAAAAACAGCCCAAACCCCGCCCCCGCAATCAGCCCCAGCAGCCCAATGCTGCTCAGTCCCAGTGCAATCGGATGGCGCACGCCCCAGGCGATCGCCCCGCCAGCCGTTGCCCAGCCGAAGATCCACAGCCACTCCTGCCACTCTGCCCAAAACCAGAAGGGCGATCGCGTCCCTAGCGCCGTGTCCAAAAACTGGCTAACCATCTGGGCATGCACCATCACCCCCGGCATCTGGTGCGCCACCTGCTCGCCTGCGCTAAAGGGCGTGTAAAATAAATCCTTGCCGCTGGGAGCCGTCGTCCCAATCAGCACGATCTTGTCGCGCACCCACTCTGGCGACAGATCCTGTGCCAAAACCTGGCTGAGGCTAACGCGGCGGGCAGGATTTTGGCGAGCGCGATAGTCCAATAAGGTTTGATAGCCGCTGCTGTCGAGCCGCTGGTAAGCTCCAGAGCTGGCTTGCAATGGCAAAAAGACAGACGCGCCGAGCTGTAAATCCTCAGGATTGGCGGCGCTGGGGCGGGGGCGGATGCCGTCGGGCTGGAGATATGCCACTGCCAGCCGCAGCGATAGCGACGTGTGCGTCTCGTCCTCTGTATGGGCAAACAGCAGGCTGCGGCGAATCACGCCATCTCGGTCAATCACAAAATCGTTGAACCCGATGCGCTCCGGCGGCAGCCCCGGCGGCGGCGGAATGCGATTCTGGGACAGATCGCTGCCCGAATTGCCCGCCGACTCACCCAGCTTGGTAATCGCAATCAGGTTTGCCGCCCGAAGCTGCGTTTGTAACTGGGCATGGCCCGGCTCCTGGGGCACGTCGCGGTGCAGATCTAGCCCGATGACGCGGGGCTGATGCTGCTGGAGCAGGGCGATCGCCTGAGCCAGCGTTTCGTCTGACGGGGTGGCGCGCTGGAGCGTCTGAATATCGGTTTCGGTGATTTCCACCACCAGCAGGCGCGGATCGGGTGAATCGGGCGATCGCAGTCGCACCATCCGGTCATAGATCCGCAGTTCCAACGGTTCCAGCCCGCCCATCTGCCGCAACCCCAGCACCAGCCCGGTCACCGTCAGCCCAGTTAGGATAGCCGCCTTCAGCCCGGTCAGACCACTGAGCCGGAGAACCTGCCAGAGTTTTGTAAAAGAAAAAGAGGGTGGAGCGCTCACGGGTGGTTTAGAAAAGACCGCTGAATCAAAGTCAAACCCAAAAATCTCGGAAAACAACTATCAAGATGCACCGTGACCTACCCTCACCTGCCGCCGTTTTCTGTAGAGTCTTGTTGCCTATCTACTAATGCCAGATAGCATTACTCCTAAAGTTGGTAGCTGCTCTAGATTGTCGATGAGTCTGGGCATTTTAAGCCATTCGCTTGCTTGTTGCTCAAGCATTAAGCTTGGCCGTAGAGAGATGTGGTTACGATTGTTATAACTTACGAATTCACTGTACATCCATCGCACTCAGCATTATGACGACTAACACAATCTCTGTCCGGGATACAAGCTTGGTTCAAATACGTTTAGTTGAGGTACATGATACAGGTCACATCACTGTCAATGCTCGACATTTTTCACTCAAGTCTGGCGCAACAATTGATATCACTTCATCTCTCTACGAGGGCACTAATATCGTGACGTTTTTTGTTAGCACAGACTCCATCAAAGATGACCCTTCAAGACTACTGACAGGAAAGCATGAATGGTTGGGAAGATTTGAGGTTTATATAGACGGAGAAATTAGTGGTTCATATTCAAAACGAGGTGCATACCTTATAGGAGGAAAGGAGAACGTCATAGCAACTGTAGAAGTCAATGTTACGAAAGACGTAAGCAAGCCTACAGCCATACAACTCATTAATCAACTTCAGAGAGTGCAAGGCATGACAGATGCAGACAAGGCAGATTTTGTCAGGTCACATCCTCATATTATTTTCAAAAATGGCGTAACTATCCACACTTGGAAAAATCATCTAGGGGTTGATCATGTATTCATTGCTGATTACTCAGGTAAGTGTGTTTATGGGGGATATGTTGGATGGCTAAGTACGGGACAAAAAGCTTGAAAAGATGAGCAGGGTAGGGTTTCATCAGAATTACCACACTCATGAGAAACCCTATGAGCCAATATAGCGAATTAAAGCAAGTCCTCCAAGCCCAATTGAACTGGCATGGAGCGAGGATTTCGTTTCTAGCGTTGTTTTTGTTAGCCCTGCTGAAAGTCAAAACGGTGAACTTAAGCGAACTGTGTTTAGGTTTTGGTGGAAAGGCACTGCCCCAATCGAGCTACAAGCGGTTGCAGCGCTTTTTTCGAGCGTTTGAGCTCGATTACATCCAACTTGCCAATTTGGTCGTCAGTTGGATGGGGATTGGGGAGGAGTGGGTGTTGAGCCTGGATCGCACGAGTTGGAAATTTGGCGACCACTGGTACAACATTCTGACCTTAGGGATTGTGCATGAAGGGGTTGCCTTCCCCGTGCTGTGGTGGCTGTTGGACAAGCAGGGAAATTCCAACAGCGATGAGCGGATGCAGTTGATGGAGACCTTTCACAAATGGTTCCCAACGGCTGTGGTCAATTACTTGTGTGCAGACCGAGAGTTCATTGGGCAAGCCTGGGTGCGTTATCTTTTGCTCGAACCTGCCGTAGCCTTTCGCTTACGGATTCGGGGCAGTGACCAGATTGAACACGATGGCAAGGTGCTTGCCGCGCGGGTCGTCTTTGCTCATCTGCAAGTTGGGCAATCCCAACGCCTGAAAGGCACCTGCCGGGTCTGGGGCTACCCGGTTGCGGTTGAAGCATTGCACCTCGACGATGGGGATTTATTGGTGGTGATTGCTCCGGTTCAGGCTCAGGATTTGCTCAAAGATTATGCCCTGCGCTGGGGAATTGAAACCTTGTTTGGCATTTTCAAAACCCGCGGATTCTGCCTAGAATCCACTCACTTTACTGATGCCGAACGCTTGAGCAAGTTGTTTGCGCTCCTGACTCTGGCACTGTGTTGGGCGATGCGAACCGGCTTATGGTTGCATCAGTCGCACCCCATTGAGATTAAAAAACACGGTCGTCGAGCCAAAAGTTTATTTCGCTTGGGTCTCGATTATTTGCGCCATCTGGTACTCAATCCATCCCCATCTAACGAGTCAGACTTTTTGCAATCCTTACAACTTTTGTCCTGTACTTAG
>RFIF01000444.1 GCA_003695655.1 Cyanobacteria bacterium J069 | reverse complement strand
GGTGAATATTGCAGAATACAGGCACTTCTTGACGGTTTGCCCTAGAAACGTTTCAGGTGTTTATGAACTCGTTCTGCCTTTTCGCGATTTCGCCATCTCTTTATTCTTATGCCAACCCTTGCTGATTTTTTGACGGCGGCCCAGTGGGCAGGAATTGTCACTTTGATTACGGGGGCGATCGCCACGCTCGGTTTCATCTTTAAGTGGGGTATTCGCTTCCGATTTGTAGGCATTACTGGATTTATGGGCGTGCTGACGGTGGGGCTGTTTGCCCTGAGTCTAGTGCCCATTAGCCGCGTCACGATTCCGGGCGCAGTGCGCTTTGCCACGGTCTATGATTCTGGCGCAACCAATGTCGTGATCACCGTGCCCGCCGAAATCACCGAACCAGAGCTGATCGCCACGCTCCAGCAAGCCGCCAGCGACCTCTTTTCCTCCGGTCGCCTGGGTCACGGATTAGACAGCCAGCTTACGATTCGCGCCCGCACTGTCAAGCATCCCCAGGAGGGACTGAGCCAGTTGGTGTATTTGGGTGAGGTCAAGCGATCGCTGTTCGATCGCAATGACGATAATATGGAAATCTCCATTTTTCGTGAAAACCTGATCTAGGGGTCAGGGGTTAGGGATTGGGGGTTAGGCAGTCGATCGCCCTTTACTCCAATCATTTGCCCTCTCTCCTCATGATTTTTGTCTCACTATCCCTCCCTGCTATGGACAAAATCGCCTCTCCTCCGACGCTGATAACTGCCATGATTGCTCCGGCGCAGGTGATGCGCGGCCAGGGGGCGATCGCCCAGGCGGCCGAAGCGATCGCGCGACTGGGGCAGCGGCCGCTGGTGATTGGCGGCGATCGCACGCTGAAGGCAGTTCGCACTCAGCTTCAGCCTGTGTTGCAGCAGCAGGCAATGGCTGCGGTAGAAGCAAGCTACGGGGCGGATTGTAGCGAGGCTTCCCTGGCAGCGCTTCGGGAGGCGATCGCCCAACACCAGGCAGATTTGATCATCGGCGTGGGCGGCGGCAAGGCGCTGGATGCGGCTAAGCTAGTGGCGCATCAAACCAGCTTGCCGATTGTCACGATTCCTACCTCTGGCGCAACCTGTGCCGCCTGGACGGCTTTATCCAACGTCTATTCAGACGAAGGGGCGTTTCTTTATGACGTGGCCCTGCCCCGCTGTCCCGATCTGCTGATTTTGGACTACGACCTGGTGCAAACGGCGACTCCGCGCACGCTGATTGCGGGCATCGGCGATGCGATCGCCAAATGGTACGAAGCGTCGGTCAGCAGCGGCCACTCGGAGCGCACGTTTCTAATCGCAGCGGTGCAGCAGGCGCGGGTGCTGCGCGATCTCTTGTTTCAAAAGTCGGCCGACGCGCTGCGATCGCCCGGTAGCGACACCTGGCAGGACGTGGTGGATGCCACGGTGCTGCTAGCGGGCGTGATCGGCGGTATCGGCGGCGCGCAATGTCGCACGGTGGCGGCCCACGCGGTTCACAACGGGCTGACGCACCTGACCCAGAGCCACGGCACGCTGCACGGCGAAAAGGTAGCCTACGGCATTTTGGTGCAGCTCCGGCTGGAGGAAATGGTGCAGGGCAACCGCCTGGCCAGCAGCGCCCGCCAGCAGCTCCTCCAGTTTTATAGCGAAATCGGCCTGCCCAAAACCCTAAGTGACTTGGGCCTTGCTGATGTCACGATCGCCCAATTGCAGCACGCGGCCGAAGTTGCTTGCGCCAGTAGTTCTGATATTCACCGTCTGCCTTTCGCCGTTACGCCCGCGCACCTGATGGCGGCCATGGTGTCTACTATTGCGCCGATCGCCGATAGCTGGAGTCCAGACGCGGGTACGGGGCGATCGCCAGACGAAACAATTTCTCCTGGCGGCTCGCAGCCGACTCACCCGTCCTCTTTCCTCCTTCATCCCTTTCCCCCAGAGGTGGCGGAATGAAACTCGACTGGATTAACCCGGCAGATCGGCTGAGCGCCCTGCCGCCCTACGTGTTTGCGCGGCTAGATGAACTGAAGGCGCGGGCGCGGGAACAAGGCTTGGACTTGATCGACCTGGGCATGGGCAACCCCGACGGCGCAACGCCCCAGCCCGTGGTGGAGGCAGCCATGAAAGCGCTGCAAAATCCTGCCAACCACGGCTATCCGCCCTTTGAAGGCACTGCCAACTTCCGCAAGGCGATTACCGATTGGTATGCTCGCCGCTACGGTGTGCAGCTCGACCCTGACGGCGAGGCGCTGCCGCTGCTGGGGTCAAAGGAAGGGCTGACGCATTTGTCCTTTGCCTATGTGAATCCGGGCGATGTGGTGCTGGTGCCGAGTCCGTCTTACCCGGCGCATTTTCGCGGGCCGGCGATCGCGGGCGGTGACATTTACCCGCTTATTCTCAAACCCGAAAACGGCTGGCTGATTGACCTGGCGGCAATTCCCGACGAGGTGGCCCGCCGCGCCAAGATTTTGTACTTCAACTATCCCAGCAACCCGACGGCAGCCACCGCGCCGAGGGAGTTTTTTGAGGAAATTGTTGCCTTTGCCCGCAAGTATGAAATCTTGCTGGTGCATGACCAGGCCTATGCCGAGCTGGCGTTTGATGGCTATCAGCCCACCAGTCTGCTAGAAATTCCCGGCGCAAAAGACATCGGCGTCGAGTTTCACACCATGTCCAAGACCTACAACATGGCGGGCTGGCGCGTCGGCTTTGTGGTGGGCAATCGCCACGTCATTCAGGGACTCCGCACGCTGAAGACCAATCTGGACTACGGCATCTTTAGCGTGCTGCAAACGGCGGCCGAGACGGCGCTGCAACTGCCAGACGTTTACCTACATGAGGTTCAGGAACGCTACCGTACCCGCCGCGATTTCCTGATTCGCGGGCTGGGCGAACTGGGCTGGAACGTACCCAAAACCCTGGCGACCATGTATCTCTGGGTGGACTGTCCGCCGGGAATTGGCTCCACCGACTTTGCGCTGCATCTGTTAGGAGAAACAGGGGTCGTGGTCACCCCAGGCAATGCCTTTGGCGAAGGCGGCGAGGGTTATGTGCGAATCAGCCTGATTGCCGAGTGCGATCGCCTCGGTGAGGCGCTGCGCCGCATGAAAGACGCAGGCATTCACTACAAGGCGTGGCAGTAGGTGGAAAACAGCGCCCGGCCGAGTGGCTTGGGAATGCCTGCGTCCAGTCCGCTACACTGAATTCATCCTTCACTCCGTCTCGCCATGTCCATTGCAAAAGACCTGGAAGATCGCGGCACGGAACCTGCGGCGATGCCGAGTGCAGAGCCGAGCGCTCCACAAAACCTAGAGCCTGATTGGGCATCTGGCATTGACTCTAACCTTGATCTGGATCAGGTTCCGTTTCCACCCGGTGACCTCTACAGCGACGAGCCTCCCTTGGAATCTGAATTGCATCTCCGCCAAATTTTGCTGCTGATTCAGTCGCTTGAATGGCTGTGGCGCGGGCCAGACCCCAGCACCCATCGGGATTTCTACGCCTTTGGCAATCTCACCATCTACTACAGCCTGCGCGAGCGCAAATCAGAGGACTTTCGCGGGCCGGACTTTTTTGTGGTGCTGGGAGCCGACCCCAAGCCCCGCAAAAGCTGGGTCGTGTGGGAAGAGGGCGGCAAATATCCCAACGTCATTATTGAACTGCTGTCGGACTCGACGGCCGCCGTCGATCGCGGGCTGAAAAAGCAGCTTTACCAAGATACCTTCCGCACGCCCGACTACTTCTGGTTTGACCCACACACGCTAGAGTTTTGCGGATTTCACCTGCTAGACGGGCGCTATCAGCCCCTCGAACCCGACTCGCGGGGCTGGCTGTGGAGCCAACAGCTCCAGCTATTTTTG
>RFIF01000443.1 GCA_003695655.1 Cyanobacteria bacterium J069 | reverse complement strand
CCCCTAACCCCCAACCCCTAACATGCCCGTTTACACGCTTTCCGAGTTGCAGCAGGCGATCGCCCACAGTCCTGACCAGTGGCGACCGCTGGTGTTTACCAACGGCTGCTTTGACCTGATTCATGCGGGGCATGTGCGCTATTTGCAGGCCGCCGCAACATTGGGGCGATCGCTCGTGGTAGGGCTAAACAGCGACGCTTCAGTGCAAACTATCAAGCCTGCGAAACCGGGGCAGCCACCGCGACCGATCGTGCCGGAAGCGCAGCGGGCGGAGGTGCTGGCCGCACTGCGGGCGGTAGATGGCGTGGTCGTGTTTGGCGAATCCACGGCGATCGCCCTGATTGCTGCGCTCCAGCCCGATATCTACGTCAAAGGCGGCGACTATACGGTCGAAACCTTGCCGGAAGCACCCACCGTGCAATCCTATGGCGGCCGCATTGAGCTAGTGCAAGTAGAAGTGCCCAGTTCCACCACGGGCATCATTCAGCGCATTCTGAATCCGCAGGAGGTCAAACCGTAGTTCCAAAGATACAGCCCAGAGAGAACGCCAGAAGGGAACCGTTCCATCGGACAATAGAGGAGGTCACAAACCAAAATCCCCACGTCAGCGTTTCCGCCCAGCGTTAAAATTAGAATTCGCGCTTTTGCTCGGTGCTGCTTGAAATCATGGATAACGTGCCAGCCAATCTTTCACAATCGCCATTGGATCACCCCGTTTCGTCTGAGCCTGGCGCGGCTGACTTCATCGCCGATTTTCTCACCCGCCTCCAGTCTGAGAATGAAAAAACTCAGCTCCAGCTCATTCAAGACATCGCCGGGCAGGGTGAGTCAGGACTGACCGTGCTCATGCGGGTGCTGCAAGACTACCAGGGACACAAGCCGGGTCTGCTTGCAGGCAAAGCCGTCCAGCTTTTGACCGCATCCAGTTCTCCCCAGGCGCAGGCGTTTTTGCAATCGCAGTTTCCCCAAGGACTGGTGCCCGTGCGATCGCAGCGCAGCATAGACTACGCGCCGCTGCAAGCGCTGCTAGCCAAACAAGACTTTCAGACGGCCGACCGGGTGACGCTAGAGAAAATGTGTGAACTGGCAGGGCCGACGGCTTTGCAGCGCCGCTGGATCTATTTCACAGAAGTGGAGGATTTCCCCGCAGAAGATTTGCAGACGATCAACACGCTGTGGGTGGTCTATTCCGAAGGAAAGTTTGGCTTTTCGGTGCAGCGTGACCTGTGGCTGGGTGTGGGCAAAAACTGGGAGCGGCTCTGGCCCCTGATCGGCTGGAAAGCGGGCAATACTTGGACGCGCTATCCGGGCGGCTTTACCTGGAATTTGACGGCACCGAGAGGACACCTGCCGCTGTCAAACCAGCTCCGGGGCGTGCGCACGATGTCTTCGCTGCTCACTCATCCTGCCTGGACGGGTCAATAGCCCCCCTTCCAGAAGAGTCTGTACTGCGCAGGACGCAGCCTCCGTTCCTCAAGCCGGTTAACCCTAACGCCTGTTAACTGCTTTCTAGCCCTCCGCCAAATAGTTGGGCCAGTCATTAAGCCGCAAAGCCTGATATGGCAAAGGCTTCAGACCTGACCCCTGACCCCTGACCCCTGAAACCTGCCACAGCGGGAGGGCAAAACTATCCTGATAGACTGGCGATCGCCTGCAAATAGAAAGGGTATCGTGCAGGATCGTTGACCCATGAGTGAGTTGCTATTGCTGGCGGCGGGTTTGTTGAGTCGAGCCAGCGCTGGACAGCCGCCAACCGGGCCGCTGTTGCCCGTGTTGCCCCCGCCTGCCGACGCGGCCACGCAGCCAGAAGCTGAATCCGTCGCAATTCCTGCGATCGCCTCTACGGAACAATCCGTACAGCTAGAGTTTAGCGGCGATCGCCCAGCCGCAAAACCGCAGAGCCGCTGGACAGGCAGACGGCGATCGCTCCGCAGAGGGTCTAGCCCGCCAATGGCGATCGCCCCTGCCTCTGACCCACTCATATCCCGCACATCAGCCGCTAGTGCGCTAGTTTCGCGATCGATGTCACGCCTGCCGCGACTTCAGCGGGCGGAAGCGGCTGAGATTCCCCCAAATCGGCCCTCTCAGAATGTCGCCCAGCCAGTGAACTCAGTAGCGACTCCAGTCCGCTTGTCAGAGCCGATTGCGGCAGCCCCATCGCCTGCGCCACCACTGCTGCTTGCGCCCACCACGCCGCCCAGCTCGATACGCCCGCAGAGTGGCGCACAGCAATATCAGCAGCGCTGGGCCGCGCTTCAGCTGGGCTTGACCTATACGCGCATGGCAGCCGATAGCTTTCATCCGCAGTGGGCAACCGCCACCCAGCAGCCCACCTATGAGCAGTGGGTCAGCCTATTGGGAAACGAGGCGCGGGCTATGGCCGCCGGCCAGGGCAGCAACCGTCTGTCGGTGCTGGTAGGCGACTCGATCAGCCAGTGGTTTCCGGTTGAGCAACTCAGCCGCGATCGCTTTTGGCTGAATCAGGGTATCTCTGGTGACACCTCGGCGGGCGTGCTGCGGCGACTGTCGCTGTTCCAAAACACGCGCCCCACCGAGATTCACCTGATGGTGGGCATTAATGATTTGCGGCGCGGGGCCTCGAATGCCGACCTACTCAGCAACCTGAGCCAGATTATGCAGCAGTTGCGGCAAGACCACCCCCAAGCCCAGATTCTGGTCTATTCCATCCTGCCAACTCGGCTACCCGCGCTGCCGCCAGAGCGGATTTACGATATTAACCAAAACCTGGAGGCGATCGCCCGTCAGCAAAAAGTCGCCTATGTCGATCTCCAGCGCTTCTTTGCCGAGGAAACGTCCGGGATTCTGCGCCATGACCTGACCACTGACGGCATCCACCTCAGCCGTCAGGGTTATGCGCTCTGGCAATGGGCGATCGGCTATTTGACTCAGCCACCGCAGGCGATCGCGCTAGATCGCCAAGGTTAAGGGGGCAGGGGGCAAGAGTAACGTTATTCCAGGACGCCTAGCGAAATTCTCGCGAGCCATCACTAAACAGCCCCAGCAAGGGTCCCAAAATCAGACCAAAGACAAAGCCGCCCGCGTGGGCCCAGTAGGCGATGCCGCCCGTTTCGACAGCGGTGGTGACATTCAGGCTGGCCAGTCCCGAAAACGCCTGCATAACAAACCAAAAGCCGAGGAACAGGACTGCGGGAATGCGGAAGGGAATTAGGATAATGCCCAGCGGTACGAGCGTCAAAATGCGGGCTTTGGGAAAGCGCAAGATATAGGCCCCCATAATCCCGGCGATCGCCCCACTTGCGCCCAGCGATGGAATCGCAGAACCCGACGCCACAAACCACTGCGCCAGCGCCGCCAGCGCCCCACAAGCGAGATAAAAGAGTAAAAACTTGCTGTGACCCAGCTTGTCTTCAATGTTGTTGCCAAAAATCCACAGGTAGAGCATGTTGCCTGCCAGGTGCAAAAAGCCGCCGTGGAGAAATTGAGACGAAAACAGCGTCACCCATTCGGGAAAAGGAGAACCAGCGATCGCCGCCGAGCCATCTCCAAAGCTTTCCGTAAGCTGTTGAGGCACCATGGCCCAAGTTTGCAAGAAACGTTCAAGTTCGGGCTGCGAGAGCGAAATCTCGTATATAAAGACTAGAACGTTAGCAATAATCAACCCATAGGTTACGTATGGGGTAATCTGGGTGGGATTGTCGTCGTTTAAGGGAACCACAGGAAATTCTTCCGGCTAACTGATACCGAGTACTCTACTATGGGGACGCCCGCTGGGGAATAGCTATTCAGAACGATGTTGTCCCAAAATCTCCCCAAAATTAAGGCTTGCGACCCAGCTACAGTTCAGATGGAGTGACATCTGCCGTACCCGTTTCGCAAGCCATTTAAAATCTTCCAGCGCCAACGCTAACGATTTACGCTGAGAGACCTGAACTCAAATCTGGAATTCTACTAACCTTCAACGGTGATTTTGCCCACCATGCCAGCGCCCCGGTGCGGTGCACAGAAGTAGGTGTAGGTTCCAGCCGGGAAGTCGCCCGAGAAAGTAACCTCGTAGGCTTCGCCAGGAGAAAACATCAGTTGAGTGTGGTTGAGCTTGTCAGCTAACTCTTTGCTAGCGCCAGGAATTTGCTTCTCATCAAACAGAATGTTATGGGGAGGAAGCTTATTGTTTACCCACTTCACAGTGTCGCCAGAATGAATGGTGACATTGGCAGGCTCAAATTGGAGCAAGCCACTGTCGGCTCCCATCTTGACGGTGAAAGTCTCAGCCGCCGCAGGGGAAACCACTGCCACAAAGCTGCCAACCATCAACACAAGCGCGAAGAGGGCAAGACTTAGACTCCGTGAAATTTGAGCAATCAATTTCATGGTGACCTCGAAAATTAAGTGTTAAGTCATGACCCACCTAGCATTTTAGCCCGAATGCCGCCATTCTGAAGCAATGCTTAAGCTTGTTCTGGGGCAAATCTCAACCGCTAACTCAGCGGTGTACGGCGATCGCATCCCAGAACGATACGGGAATCACGACGGCTCAAAAAACCAGTTTCAGAAAGACAGTTTTGTAGCAAAGAGCTTTGGGTAGAGATTCGGGCTGGATGGGATGTATCCTGGGCGCTACCGAGTGGCAAATCGCCGCACGGCAAACAAGCTGCCCAACAACCCGACCGAGCCGCCCAGCCCCAGCAGCGCCAGCGGCAACACCACCAGTTTTTGCGGACTGAGCGCCAGCCCATCGGCTAGAAACTGGATAAAATCAGCCTGCTGAGCTAGCAGTTCGCTGACGAATCCCTGCACGCCCGAAATCAGCCCCCAGGCCATCAGCGCCCCCACCACGCCAAAGGTCAGCCCCTGCAAAATAAACGGCAGATAAATCCAGGTAGATGTTGCACCCACCAGTTGCATCACCTCAATTTCGCGGCGGCGCGCCATGACAATCAGGCGAATGGTGGTGGTGAGAACGGCGATCGCCGTCAGCGTCAGCACCGTAATAATACCCGCACTCACCCAGCTCAATCCCTTATTTAATTGAGCAATCCGCCGCACCGCCTCATCGACATATTGCACCGCATCCACACCCGGCGTTTTCTCAAGCCGCTGCGCCAGCGCCGACACTGTTGCCGAACTCCGTGCCCGCACCTTTAGCTCATCCACCAGCGGGTTGCCGTTGAGCTGCTGCGTCGCGCCGCGAATGTCCGAAATGCCTAACTCCTTGACCAGTCGCTCCCAGGCTTCCTCCTTGGAAACAGCCGCCACCTCCGCTACCTCCGGCATCGCCTGCACCTGCGGCACAAGCGTTCCCGCCTGCACCCCCGATTCCAGAAACACCGACACCTCTAGTTGACTGCCAAACTGATTCAGCAGGCT
>RFIF01000442.1 GCA_003695655.1 Cyanobacteria bacterium J069 | reverse complement strand
CGGTCGTGCAATTTGCCGATCAGCAGTTTGAACAATATTCCGGGTTACCCTTTGGCAAGCTGCTGCCGGGCGATCGCCTTGAGGCGGATCTGCACTGGACGCAGGTGTGCTGGTTTGACTGGGAACTGTCGCTCTATGAAGACATCCTGCAAGCCTTCGAGGTGTTCCCAGAAGGCGACCTGGAAAGAATGCTAGACGGCACCCTGGGTGATTTCTTGCTCTGGCTCACCAAACAGCTCCCCGCTGATCATCCCCACCCCAGCGATTGTCAAGCGATTTAGCAAGGCGATCGCCCGGCAGCAGCTTGCCAAAGGGTAACCCGGAATATTGTTCAAACTGCTGATCGGCAAATTGCACGACCGCTTCCGCAATTCCTAACGATTTGCCGTAGAGTTCAAACCAGTCTTGGGGGCTAAGGCTCGGCCTGCGCTGGAGCGATCGCACCACCCGCCGCCGCACTGCCAAATCTGGGCGCAGGGCCGTATAACTACGCAAGCTAAAAATAAAGTTTTGGAGCCGATGCCACATAGACGCAGAAGATAGGCAAAAACCCAGAGGGCGCTTTCCCCAAAGTATTCCCATTTGCAGGGGAATCTCTCAGACGAGCCTGTCTCCTAAGACATAGATTTGCAGGCGTGATTCTGGTTAACGAGTCGGTAAATAAGTCACCGATCATCTGGCTCACTCAGTCGCGTTCAGGTCAAAAATGACCTCTTGCTCAGAAGCAAAAATATGGTCATAGTCAAAAATCAGCGAGTTGGGATGACGAATCAGCGAAAAGCCAAAATTTGACACGACATCGGTCGTGAAAGTCGCGATTACCAGTTCAATCAACCGCTTTTCCGGAATCTCAGGCTCCTGCACAAAATAGCTACGCCGAGCAAAAAATACGCCCTCATCTTTGGGCACCACAATGCTGTTGACCCGGTGGGCATATTGAATTGGCTTAATATAGGTTGAAATAAAATCATCCTGGTTCCGCTGGAGGCGATAGAGCTTTTCGTGCTGAAACCAGCTCATGCAAAACATCATCTTCAGCAGCTCAAACCCCAGCACATAGCTAAAGACATTGTTGCGTTCCTCCGTGCTAAAGACCAACCGCAGCGCCGACTCTAGATACAAGTCGGGTTGGCGGCGAGCATCCTGAGCAGAATGCACGTAAAACTGGCGAATGTAGCGCCGCAGCATACCCGCATCTAGCTCGGTGGCAATGCGGAATTCCTTCAGGTATTCTCGGACGCGCTGTTCGGTTTCCTTGTCTTCGAGCTTGCGCGACACTAGCCCGTCGGCCGTGTAGTCGTCGAGAAACTCAGCCTGCACTTCTGGCGACGCAGCACACATTAGATGACACAGCGACAATACGTAGCGCCGCTGGTGCCAGGGCAAGCTTTCTACCCAGACTTTGGCCTCGGGGGGCAGTTTGGTCAGGATGCTCCCGGCTGTGCCGTCTCGATAGAAACCGTTGCGTCGGGGAGGTCGGGATTTTGCCATAAAGGGGGCAGACGGCCTAAGGCAGGTAAAGAGCTATCGAGGGTTTATAAGTTGCGATATTCCTATAATTTAGCGCTTGCTATCTAATGCTTACTCATTTGCTTACTCAGTCTAATGTCTACCCAGTTGACAGGCAATGACCGCTGGTAAAAGGGCGATCGCGCTTCATGCAGTCGTTTCACCCTAATCTCTGCCGCATTCCCCGCCGGCCCGCATCCCCCGTGTATTCACGGATCAAGTATTTGCGGGTATTGAACAAAACATGAACTTCTGTCTTGGTTTCTCTGTCGGTGTATGTAGCGTGCTTCATCTTTTCCATTTGTTTAGATAAATAACGAAATCTACATAAGCTTTGTATAAAGTAACCCCGCTGATTCTGTAAAAATACGATGAAATCAGCCACAACCCAGTCACCTATCCCAGCTAGGTGCGTCAGGATAAATACGGAGCCACCCATCGCGTGCCTCCGAACAGGCGTGTCTACCAAGCTCCGCTTCGTACGCATTTTTAGACCGTCTATCAGGGTTTTGCACTCAGCCCCAGGTTTCTCATTGAAATTTTGGGAAACGATCCTGCTGTTTTTGACCCGTCCGAGGGGCGCTACCAGGGCTACCGGATAACTGACACCGCTTTCCTCCAGGTTTTCCTGATTCCTGACAAAACAATCGACATGGGCGACTAGAAGCCGTGTCTACCCGCACAAAACCCGCCGGAACTTCCAGCGGGCTATGCAAACGCGGGTAGAACGATAAGATTTAGAGTCGGCAAAGGCCGACTTTGCTCTTCCAGCAGTGGTTTCAACTGCCATAGACAAACGTTTCGTCAGCCAATCAAATCCAGAAGACCGGTAGCCTACCGAAGCTTGCAAGCCTGTTTCACGTTCAACAGACATCTATAAAGGTAGGTTTTAATGATGAATTTGCGTCATTTCGGTTTACAAACCCTTCTGTTAGGCACTGCTATCACTGCTTCTGTAGTTGCCAGCGCGCCTGCTCAAGCGCTCTCTCTCTCGGGTTCGATTGGGCTGACGGGCAATTCAACGGTGGCTCCAAATAGCGTGACCTTTCTGACAGATACCATAAACATTGCCAACGGCGATTTTGGCGGGTTGTTGGGATTCAATACTGCTATCCTCCAGCCGCTGATCTTTACACCCTCATTGGGAGCTAATCCATCAGCAAATACCTATCCAGGTCGCGGAGTAGCAGCGCTGCCAGGTTTTATTAACTTTGGCACAGTTACCATTGGCTCAACCACAGCAGCGCTCGCTTTTGATTTGGATGAAGTGAGCAATGCAGTGACAACTATTGTTAGAGATCCCGTTTTCGGCATCAGCCACAATATCAACCCGTTGACTGGCAAGTTTAACTTTAATGGTCAGACCATTGCCGGTGGCTTCCTGCAAGCTTCCGTTTCAGGTACTGGAGCAAATGCTGCTAGCACCTATCAAATTACGCTGTCTACAACGCCTGTTCCTACGCCAGCGCTATTGCCGGGTCTGCTGGCGATGGGGGCGGCGGCGCTGCGGAAGCGGAAGGATGAGGCAGAAGAGGTTGTGGATGCTGAAGGTTAAAAAGCCATCCAGCGCCAAGTGAAATCACCTGTTTTGTTCACCTGTAACTAGCAGTGTGGTGATTAGCAGTATCGTGACGAAGCCACAGCGCGGGTGTGCTGTGGCTTATTTTTGGGGCTGGGTGTGCGGGTAAGTGGCAGGTGGCGATCGCCCCCTCACTCATGGATCCCTAGCTATCTAGCTTCCTGGCCATCGCGCCCGACCAACCGGATCTTAGGTGGATACACTAGAATTGCGAATGTAAAACATAATAAAGCGCAGACTATGGCGGTTGGTCTCACCCAAGGGGTGAATTCTAGGTCCCCAGGGGCGCAGGATGCTGCATCGTTGCGGCAAGTGTTTCAAAGCATCACAGCCGAAAGCTGTCCCCGGTTTTACAACTTTCATATGCACACGGTCTGCTCGGACGGCAAGCTTCAGCCTGAGCAGCTGATGGAACAGGCGATCGCCATTGGCTTAG
Source organism: Cyanobacteria bacterium J069 (assembly GCA_003695655.1). Classification (GTDB taxonomy): domain Bacteria; phylum Cyanobacteriota; class Cyanobacteriia; order Elainellales; family Elainellaceae; genus Thermoleptolyngbya. Next base: position 2,413 of record RFIF01000442.1, on the reverse strand, counting down.
CTGGGTTAGCCATTACCGACCACCACGCCACGCAGGCTTATCACCGGGCGCAGCGCTGGCTTGCGGACTATCATCATCGTTTGGTGGAATCTGACGCAGCCCCTGGCGGTTCTGCAAATCCGCTGCCCTGTCTGTGGGCTGGCATGGAAGTGACCGCAGAACTGCTGACGGATGAGGTGCATATCCTTTGCTATGCCTTTGATACGGCGCATCCCGACGTGCAGGTTTATCAGCAGAGCCAGTCGGTGCAGGGCGAAGCGCGTCGGGCTGAGCGGGTTGTGGCCGCAGTTCATGCTGCGGGCGGGCTGGTGGTGTTGGCTCACCCCTCCCGCTACAAGCGATCGCCCTATGACTTGATCCCCGCTGCCGCCGACCTGGGTTTTGACGGCATCGAAACTTACTATGCTTACAACAACCCGTCCCCCTGGCAGCCCAGCCCCCGCCAAACCGAAGACGCCAAGCAACTGGGCGATCGCCTGGGGCTGTTGCACACTTGCGGCACCGACACGCACGGGCTGACGCTGCTTCAGCGACTCTAGCGGTCTTATATAACTTTGCATAAAAGAAAATACCTCTGACGGGGGCGATCGCCGTGAGCGTTTCACTGCGCCGACCTGCCAGAGGTACGTGAGCCTACTGCCATTCAGAAACAAGCTTAATCAGCAAATTTACAAACAGAAACACCCCTTCTCAGAAACGGCCACACTCCCGACTAGGGCATAGCATTTGCGTGGGAGGTCATCATCCCCACCATTCCGGCACAGGCGATCACCAAAAGCATCATGAACCCTAAGGATTGCCCCAAGTGCTTAGAAGTCTGCATGGGTGTCTTCTCCATTACATCATTAGAAAATGAAGATAACAGTATCTTGAGGAGTGAAACGAAACATATCGCTAAATTAAAGAAAAGCAATGTTTCTTAATATTTTACTCAGTAAAAATCCTTAACTTTAGTCAGGGGTCAGGGGTCAGGGGTCAGGAGTCAGATTCTAGAGAACAAATTCTTAAGGGACAAAGACAGAATTAAGCCGCAGCTTGGCATTGAGGTGCAAGTGGACTCCTGATCCCTAACCCCTAACCCCCTAATTCCTAACCCCTAAATTCCTACTTAGTCAGTCCATGCTCCAGGGCATAGCGCACCAGCTCGGTGCGGCTGTTGGTGCCCGTTTTGCTGAACAGGCGGCTGACGTATTTCTCGACGTTGCGGACGCTGGTTTCGAGGCGGCGGGCGATTTCTTTGTTCATCAATCCTTCCGCGACCAGTTCCAGCACGCTTTGTTCGCGGGGCGTAAAGTCGAGGTGGATGGGGGCAGGCGTTTGGGCGATCGACCCTTTTTGCGACAGCATCGCCCGCAGTTGGGCGATCTGTTCCTTGATATCGGCCAGGTCGGTTTTCTCATCATCGCCGCCGGCCCGGGCGATCGCCGACCGTCGCTCCAGCAGGCTCGACACGATCGCTACCAGTTCTTCTGGGTCAAATGGCTTTGACAGATAAGCATCGCAGCCCGCGTTGTAGCCCTGAATCCGGTCGGAGGTCATGCCCCGCGCCGTTAAAAACACCACGGGAATCGTCTCAAAGCGCGGGTCTTCGCGGAGCTGCTTGAGAAACTGATAGCCGTCTACCTGGGGCATCATGATGTCGGAAATGACCAGGTCTGGCGGGAGTTGCTGAATCTGCTCCCAGCCTTCGCGGGCGTTGCTGGCGACTTCTACCACAAAGCCGCTGTCTTCTAAATAAGCCTGCACGGCCTGGCGCAGTCCCGGTTCGTCGTCTACTAGCAGCAACCGTCCGGTCATGGACGTTCCTCCCGTGCCTCAGCGTTTTGAGGCATCATGTATGGTCATCCAAAACTTTAACAGGACTTACGCATTTCGCGCATTTTCAAGGCTTGAGGCTGAGGGGTTAGGGATGAGAACCGCAAAATTAAGTTGGCAGCGGCATGTTGATTTGCACTGGGTCTAATGGGTCGAGCTGCTGGGCTAGCTGGCGGCGGTTGAGCTTGCCCTGGGCGCTGCGGGGAATTTGGTCGGTGGCGACCCAGCGCTTGGGCTGTTTGAAGCGGCTGAGGTTGCCTTGCAGTGCGGCTTCGAGCAGCGTTGGGGAAACCTGCGGGTTTGTGGGGATGTAGAGCGCCGTTACGACTTCGCCCCAGTGGCGATCGCCCACCCCCAGCACCACCACATCCCGCACCAGCCCCGTCGCCCAAATCGCCGCCTCCACCTCTGCCGGAAAGACATTCTCGCCGCCCGTGATGATTTTGTCGCTGCTGCGTCCGGCAATATGCAGCCGTCCGGCTTGATCCAGCCAGCCCAAATCATCCGGCATCAGCTCGCCATCAAAACTGGGGTTTCCCCAATAGCCCAGCGCTAGCGACGCTGCTCGAACTTTGAGCCGCCCCACCGCCCCGACGGG
>RFIF01000441.1 GCA_003695655.1 Cyanobacteria bacterium J069 | reverse complement strand
GAGAAAGGGGGGGAGGGGGGGAGAAGGGGAGAGGGGGAGAGGGAGACTTGTTGCGCTATCACTCCATCACCCCGCCACTCCATCACCCCGTCACTCCATCACTCCTCCGACAATTCCTCGCTCCAAAGCCTTACACTAATCATGAATAACGACGTATCACCAGCTACAAATTGCTCTCCTTAGCGGTGATAGAACGATTCTGCTGGTGTGCGGACTGATTTAAATTTTTCAGGAGTGATCGCTTACATGAAGAAAGTAGAAGCAATTATTCGTCCCTTCAAGCTGGATGAAGTCAAGATTGCCTTGGTCAACGCAGGTATTGTCGGGATGACGGTTTCCGAAGTGCGCGGCTTTGGGCGGCAGAAGGGGCAGACTGAGCGCTATCGTGGCTCAGAATACACCGTGGAATTTTTACAAAAGCTGAAAGTGGAAATTGTGGTGGAAGATGAGCAGGTCGATATGGTGGTGGAAAAGGTGATTGCCGCCGCGCGCACAGGTGAAATCGGCGACGGCAAGATCTTCATCACGTCTGTGGACAAGATCATCCGCATTCGCACGGGCGAAGCCAACCAGGAAGCGATTTAAAAGCGATCTAGTCCAGAGGCTCAACCAGAAGCCTTTGCTTTCAAGCAGTTAGTTCTTTAGAAAGGCGCTCAAGCTGTGGCAAGAGCGTTGCAAATGCCAGCCCCCGGTGACTGACTCGATGCTTCAGTTCTGGGGGCATTTCTGCATAGGTCATGCCCTGTTCGGGCACGTAAAAAATCGGGTCATAGCCAAAGCCGCCTGCGCCTGCCGGAGCCGAGGCAATTTCGCCAGGGCAGATGCCCTCGGTCTGGCAGGCGATGGAGCCGTCGGGACGGGCGATCGCCACGGCACAAACAAACTGCGCCCGCCGGTCGGTCTGTCCTGTCATCTCGCGCAGCAGTCGCGCAATGCGATCGCCATCGCTGTTGCCATAGCGGGCAGAATAGAGTCCTGGCGCACCGCCCAGCGCATCGACCTGGAGGCCGCTGTCGTCGGCGATCGCCCATTCTCCCGTGGCGATCGCCACCTGCGACGCTTTCAAAGCCGCATTTTCTAAAAACGTCGCTCCGGTTTCTTCGATGTCTAGCTCTGCTGGCTTAAGCTTTAGCTCCCAATTCGCGTCCGTTAGATAGGCCGACATTTCCTCAACCTTGCCAGGATTCCCCGTTGCCACAATCAAGCAGCGCATTGTTTTCAGCTCTCTTAGTCTGTGTGTATTCGTGCTGTTGGAGTCATTCACTTTGTTAAGTCTAGGCAAATCTGGTATGGTATGCGGTGGAATCACTGAACCTGAACAATAACCGTTGCAGTTCAAAGTTTTTTGAATCTTTTGGCTAAGCTGCAATAGTTCCATCCGCTCAGCGCAAAAGGTCGGTTTCTTTTGTGATTTCCACTTCCAGCAATGCTTAGAGTCCTCTCAGGAGGTGATCTCTGAGCCGCGCCAGATCATCTTTATCTTTATTTCAACGTCAGGTTATGCGGTCAGGTCGTGTTTTTTCACTCTGTTTGGTTAGCTTTTTGGTCGGCGGCGTCCTGGGCGGCATCGTGGGGGCGCTGGGTGGCGGCGTGACGGGTGGCTTTGTCGGCGTGGCATCGGGCGCTTGCACTGCGGCGAAGGTGGCGCTCGACCAGGGCCTCATCAATGAAGAACAGGCCAACCAAGTGATCGGCACAACGGCAGACAGCTTTCTGGCCCAGGGCAAACTCGATCGACGAGTCACCGAAGCGATGAAGGGCGGCGTCCAGGGCTGCTTGCAACAGTCGAACCAGGGGCAGTAGGGATCAGGGCGATCGCCCCCAGCTTGCTCAACAGCGTTCCGTTCCGACGGCTGAGCCACGGGCAACTGGGCGCTTCTACCCTAACCTCTAGCCGCCGCCGGCAGCAGCGCATGACCCGTCAGGCTAAAGGCGCGCACCTCGGTAATTTTCACCAGAACCTGTTGTCCTTTTAGCTCATCCAGGCGGCCTTCAAAGTAAGTAAGGCGGTTGCCTCGGGTGCGCCCCATAACCTGGGTTGGGTCTTTGGGGTTTTGGTCTTCTACCAAAACTTCTTCCACCCGGCCAAAATAGCGCTGCGATCGCTCGGCGGCCTTCACCGAAACGAGATGGTTGAGCCGCTGGAGGCGATCGCGCTTCACCTCCTCCGAAAGCTGGTTGTCCCACAGCGCAGCGGGCGTGCCAGGGCGCGGCGAATAGGCCGCCGTGTTGAGCTGGTCAAAGCCGATGTCTTCCACCAGCTTCAGCGTGTTTTCAAACTGCGCTTCCGTCTCGCCCGGAAAGCCCACAATGGCGTCGGCACTAATTGACGCATCCGGCATATAGCGGCGCACCGTGTCGATAATGCGGCGATATTTTTCGTGGGTATAGCCGCGAGACATCGCTTTCAGCAGGTCATTGTCGCCCGACTGGAAGGGAATGTGGAAATGTTCGCAAACCTTGGGCAGTTCGTGGCAGGCGCGAATCAGCCGCTCGGTGAAATAGCGCGGATGACTGGTGGCAAAGCGGATACGCTCGATGCCCGGCACATCGTGAATGAAGTACAGCAGATCGGTGAGCGTGTGCAGGTGGCGACCGTCTGCCGTGGCTCCGGGCAGGTCGCGCCCATAGGCGTCAATGTTTTGCCCCAGCAGCGTCACTTCTTTATAGCCCTGCCGGCCCAGCTCCTCGATTTCGGCGCGGATCGACTCTGGCGGGCGCGACTGCTCGACACCACGCACGTTGGGCACCACGCAGTAGGTGCAGCGCTCATTACAGCCATAGATTACGTTGACCCAGGCGGTGACGGCGCTGTCGCGGCGCGGCTGGGTAATGTCTTCCATAATATGGACGGGTTCCGTCGCCACCACCTGGCGGCCCTGGAACACTCGCTCCAGCAGATCTTGCAGACGATTGGCGTGCTGTGGCCCCATTACCAGATCTAGCTCAGGCACGCGCCGCAGCAGGGCTTCACCTTCTTGCTGAGCGACGCAGCCCGCCACAATCAGCGTCAGGTCGGGTTGTTCATGCTTGCGTTTGGCCTGCCGCCCCAGATAGGAATAGACCTTCTGCTCGGCGTTGTCGCGGATGGTGCAGGTGTTGTAGAGAATGAGATCCGCGTCTTCGGGATTTTCTGACCAGGTAAACCCCATGTCTTGCAAGATGCCGGCCATCCGCTCGGAGTCTGCTTTGTTCATCTGGCAGCCGAAGGTGGTGATGTGAAAGCGGCGGGGGGAGGAGGTCATAGTGGCTCAGCGTCAGCAGTGGCGATCGCAGTGATCGAGGCATTCATCATTATAGGAGCGGAGGGGAGGGACAGGGGCGATCGCTCCCATCAAAACTGCATCCCCCAAATTTTGGGTCTAAATTTCGTTCTGGAAACCGCGTCTGAGGGACTCCATGCGGCGGCTTTATTCAAAATTTACGGAATATCCGCAGATTAACGGTCGCAGCTTTACGGAGTCCGGCCGCAGATTTCGTGTCGTTGACTACAATGTTTGTATCCAGTTGGCAGTCCACCTTGCAGGGCGATCCACCCCAATGGACTCCCCCCAATGGACTCCAGGTTCAGAGGTTCCGAATTCTACAGATTCCGAATTTAATAGCTCAGCGTTTGTATCTAGATGACCAGAGGCTTTTGGCAGAGCGGTTTCGGTTCTGATCTTGAAAATCAGAGCATTTGCAAAGAATTCTTACCCTATTCTGGCCGTGCCCGATGTTCATGAGCCTCGGCTCTCTAATGTTTCCTCTTAGTGTTTCTCCAGTTTTTTCCCTGTTGTCTCTGGCTTCGAGGTTCGGTCTTTTTAGAGTTGGGTTCTCCCCAAAACCCTTGTTCTGTAAGGCGTTTAGGTTGGTTGTCGAGAGTGGGAAGCGCGATCGCCTTTCCTGCTCTCGATGGTTCAATGGTGTACCTAGTGATGCGATTCTGGGCGTTGCTGAATGACGCTATGATTTCGCCGGATTTGGGGCAGAGTCCCAAGGTCTTCAGAAACCGTTTCATAGACTGATTCAGCAACGCCCGATTCTGATATGATTCGCTGTTCTCTCAGTAGGCGTTTGGCTGTCTCAAGAGGCACTGCTGGCAAAAGTTAGCATTTGCCAATTTTTTTTCAAAGACAGTATTCTACGTAGATACTGAACAGGTATTTCAGTAAATTTACGTAACACCTCATTGGGATTGTTGCTGCTGAGTTTGTAATTAGCTGGGTGCATCGCTTGTGTAATCGCTTGTGTAGGTGTTGAGGGCCGCGCTGGCTCCTGAGACAACTGGGTTCGCAAATCTGAAGAAGAGAATCCAGAATTGCAGAGTTCCGATTTTGCAGCCATCCCTGGTCTAGAGGCCTTGATGCCTCTAGCGACACACATCGTATCGAAAAAACGCCCTGATAAATTCTAGCCATGTTTGCATCTCCCCTTTCCGCTGCATCTCCTGTGGTGGCCTATCCGCCTTTCGTAAACGCTCTGGTTGGCAGGTTTCCCCCAGTTCGGTCTACGCTGGCGTCCTTGGGCGGGTTGTTGTTGGCAATGGCGATCGCCCCTCTTGCCACCGCTGCCACCTTCACCGAATCGGGAGACGCAGGGCAAACCCTCAGCACGGCCCAGCTAGCAAACAACCGCCCGGCAGGCACCCAGCTCACAGCAATTTTGGGCAGCCTGGGCAGTAATGCTGACATCTTTGGCATTCAAATTAAAAACAGCGCTGGGCAGTTTATGGCCAGCACTGGCAATACAAACAAAACCCAGTTTGACAATACCCAGCTTTTTCTGTTCGATTCCGAAGGAAAAGGACTATTTGCCAACGACAATACGCCTGATGACGATCCGGGGCGGGCAAATTCGGGTACAACGCGCTCGACGATTCGCCTGACGAGAAATACGATTCCTGATGGATTCTATTTCCTGGCAATCTCTGCCTTCAATTACGACCCCGTTGACTCAACAGGCAACCTGCTGTTTTCCGACGCTAGGGCAGACCGCAATAAACTAGTCGGTGCTGCGAATCCCGCAAGTACGCTCGGCGGATGGACGAGCCGTCCTGGCTACGGCGGCCCCATCTTGAACTATCAAATCGATTTGGTGGGTGCCGAGTTTACCTCACTGGTATCGCCTATTCCACCGCCAACGCCGACGCCGACGCCAACGCCGACGCCAACTCTAACGCCGACGCCAACGCCACCTCGTCCCAGGCAATGCTCGATGCCTCGATCGTGATTTCGCGGACGAGTTCCGGCAGCAGCTCGTCCACCGCCGCGACCGCCTCGGCGATCAGCGCGGGCTCCCCCCGGG
>RFIF01000044.1 GCA_003695655.1 Cyanobacteria bacterium J069 | reverse complement strand
GGGGGTGATGGGGGTGGGGGTAGCGAGTTGCACAATGCCCTGCTTGATGTAGGGGTATAGGGCTTTGACAACCGTGATCAGGTCGCGGTTGAGATAGCGGGAGACTTGGCGAATGGAGGTCTGTCCGTCCATCCAATCGCTGAGGGTGGCGATGGTGGTTTCTTTGACGGATTCGCGGAGGCGATCGCGATCGCCCACCAGCAGCACTTGGTCGGGCGACTGGATATGGGGATGAAACTGCTTCCAGGCTTGCACCTGGGTCATGATGCGGGCCAGCAGTGGGCCGATTTCTAAGGTGTTGAGCTGGGGCACAAGCGGAGAGCCAATTTCAAAGATGAAGCTGCCCTGATGCAGGCTGAGCAAGTCGAATAGGGTTTCGCGCACCATGCTATGGATAATGCTGCGGGCCTGAGCGGGGGTGAGGATGCGCTGTTCTAGCAAGGCCCAGAGGTGCCCATATTCGGGCGCATTGATAGTGGCGATCGCCCCGCCGCTTTCCACCCCATTCAGCGCCTCTTCCAGGTGATAGCGCCGTAGATAATCCCGCAGTCGCGACAAGTCCCCACGCGCCTCGCCCGCGTAAATTACTTGGCCGTTGAGAAAGAAGACAAACCAAGACTGAAAGGAAGTGGTTTTAGCAAGGCGGTTACGCAGGACGACTGGCGCAGTGTGGGCGTCGCCGCCGGGCAGCATTCCTCCCAGCCCATAGGATTCAACAAACAGCTCGCCCGTCCGCTGTCCCAGTTCCACAAGCTGAAGAATACTGCGGATATCGATTTCATTTAAGTTACCCTGCATATCGCCAAATCACCCCCTCAAAGTCAGTGCTGGGCTTGGGCTAGTCTACTGCTGGCGGTTAGTGGCTGCTGGCGAGCGCCGAGGTGGGCTTGGGTCAACCTGTGAAACTCAATCCCCTATGAAACTCAATCCTGATATTGCGCCCAATGCGCCCAAGGATTCTGCTGCCTTCGTCATCCAGTATGATTCCCTAATTGCTTGCCAAAGTAGACAAAGCCCTAAATAAATGGAATATCTGTATTGTTTTACCATTCAGGCTTTGCTGTGCAAGCGATTCATCCTAGAAAGATTGGGCAATTCTATCTGGCGATCGCCCAGTTTAGACTTGATGCAGTGACCCTCCAAACGGCTAAAAGCGGCTAATTTTAATCCCCAGATGTTGCCGCCCAGGAGCAGCACAGCCCAATAGCCAACCTCAGAAAGCCAAAGCCAAACAGTGAGAGCTTTAAGGTCAATCTAGAGGGATTAGTTTGCACCTCGGGCGTTAATCCTGCAAGGACTTGGGCATCCTAGACTATCAGGATTTGCGGGCTTTGAGTAGAAGACGGAAGGGAACCGGGTGATGGTGGACAGGCTGGATTGTATTTCCTACTGCGTTCAGATTGTCAGAAACGGGGTGGTCTAGCGATGACGACTCTGCCCAAGCCGCGTCGACGTTTTGACTTCTAAGCGGGCACAGTCGTCGGCTCCACACCTTAAGCAAAAGGAAATGTCCAGAAAGTTGCGGATGTGCAGGCATGAGTCAGCTTAGTTTTGGGATTCCACTTTGCAGGAACTGCAAATTAGAATTCAGACCTCAAAGGAGATGATGATGCTACATTTGATTGGAATAACTGTAGTGTCTTGCTAGACCCGCTTGGGCGAGAGCTTGTGGACAAGAGCTTGCATACAAGAGCTTGCAGTTTGGTTGCGAGATCTGGATGAGCGTCCCATGAGCAGGCTCCTCCCAAGGTTCCAGCCCAGGACTCCGCTTAAGTCGGGTTGATGCTCTTCAAAAGTCCAGGCAATGCGATCGCACCTTATTGCATACCGACTCTAGCGCTGGAATCAGCTTTAGACCATGCCCAGAGATGGGATCTGGATCGATTTCAACAGCCTGGAATAAACTAAACCACAATCCTGACGGATTTTGATTCTGCCACTGCTGGCAACTGCCTGATGTAGATCGAATGTAGACGATACAAGATAAGGGGACGACTGGCGTGCTGTATTTAGCGGAAGTACAGAGAAAAAGCAGAGTCATCGGCAGCAGCAAGGCCGAGCTGCGGTTACTTGCCTGCCAGCGATCTGAAAATAGCTGGAGTGCGGTGCCTGGAGAAGAGGTTATTGCTGCGCCGGATGATGTTGCCTATGGGGCGGGCGTGCTAGTGATGGTGGAACTGAGCGGCACCAAACAAGTGCAGCGCCACACCGAAGCCGGCCGCCAACTGGTGGCGATTTTACAAAACTTCTCGCGCGCTCAGGAACGCTACAAAACTCAAGAGGAAGAAATTCAGCAGTGGAAAGAGTCTCTGACTTATCAGAGCCAGGAGCTAAATCGTCGAGAAATGGAAATGGAAGCCCGACAAGAGCAGCTTCAGGAAATGGAGGGCGACTTTGAACGGCTAGAGCAGCAGCGGCAAGAAATTGAAGAAAAGCGGCAGGAAGTGGAATCGCTGAAAGCCGAGTTTGATCGCAGAAATCAGGAGTTGGAAGGGGCCTGGGCACAACTGCGGGGCGAGATGGGCCGCCTGGATGAGCAGAAGGCGCAGTTTACCCAGGCGGCGGTGCTGGATGACGCGAAGGCTCAGGAAATTCAGGAATTGCTAAATCGTCTCGCTGGGGCGATCGCCCCCACTGAGTCGGTGCGGGAGCAGGTAACGACCTCTTTTGACCTGCTGAATCAGCAGCAAGCAACCCTGGATCAGCACTATCAAATGCTAGAGGAGCAGCGGGGTCAGGCTCAGCAGGCACAGGACGCACTGGATCAGCAGGTGCAGCAGGTGCAGACCCTCTGGCAAGAATGGCAGCAGTCAAAAGCCGCGCTAGAGCAAGCGCGGGATGAGTTGTCGTCCTTGCGGCGATCGCTCGAACTTAAGCAAGAGCAAGTACAGCAGCTTACTATTCAACTCCAAAGCCAAGACAGTTTACATCACCAGTTTTGCCAGCTTGCAGATGTATCTGATCGGTTTGCCATCGGTGCAAAGGTGGATGTTGGCGGACTCGAATCAATGCCGATTGAGGAACTCGAAAATATTGTCCGCGACCTGACCAACGATCTTGAGAAAATGTCTCGCTTTGTTAACAGCCAGGAAGAAGAGCTGACCGCACAGCAAGAAGACATGCAAAACTTGCAGCAGCAAATTTCGCAGGCAAGCGAGTATGACCGACTGCGGATGGAAGCTGAATTAACAGACGAACAAGACCGCTATCGCATGTTGGAAGAGACCCTTGTAGGACAGCGCCGCAACCTGCAAGAGCGCCAAGCCGTGCTCAAGCAACACCAGATAGTGCTGGACAAGCGTCAAGGCAGAACGCCCACCGATGCATCGGCAGAGAGCGTAGACATTTCCCCCGTGCTAGGCCAGCTTGAGGCATTGCGCCAGGATCTGGCAGCCCAGCTTCAGCAGGCGGAGGCGCAGGTTCAAGAGCTACAGACTGCCGTAGAACAAGCCCAGCAGTCGGTTGATCAGCAGTCACAGGCGCAGGATGACCGCTGGACTGCGGTGATGGAGCTAGAGCAGCAGGTTCTTGCTCAAAAAGCGGCGGTGGGCGAACAGTGGGGCAAGGTGAATGCCTACCAAGAGGCGCTGTCTTTGACGCAGGGCGGCACTGGGGGCGTCCGCGAAAAGCTGGAGTCGATTGGTCAGATTTTGACCCAGTTCCAGGAAACTAGCGACTATCAGCTTCAGGCGATCGCCGAATTACGGCAAACCATTAGCAGCCTCAGCGAACAGCGCACACCTGAGTTTGTTATCTCTTAGCCACCTATCTTCCCAGCTTGCAAAAAAAGGAGGAGCACCTATGCTCCTCCTTTTTATTTTTTTATTCCTTTTTTACTTACAGGACTCACACAGTTGAAACGAGTTGTATAGATTCAGGCTGATTTTCCGCAGACGCATCTCGCGGAAAATCATCCAACTGCGTAAGTCCTAACTTATTTCTTCCTTACTAATGTTTTTGAGCAGAATCCATGATTAGGAAGCTATAAACAGTTCCTCGCTCAAAGCAATTCCCTGGTTCTCCTGATTCTGGTTTCTTAGTTATGGGATGAGCCATCGGGCATAATCGTTCCCCGAAGATTGGCATTATGGAAATTGGTCTGGAGCACCGTGGCGCTGATCAGCATCGCCTCGCTCAGGTCGGACTCGCTCAGGTTTGCCCAGTTCAGCTTGGCGCGATAGAGATTCGCCTTGCGCAAGTTAGCACCCCGCAGCGAACTCCAGCTCAGGTTTGCCCCCCGAATGTTGGCCTGGCTGAGGCTGGCATTAATCAGGTTGGCGCTGCTGAGGCGAGCGCGGCTTAGCTCTGCATCCCGCAGGTCGGCTTCTTCCAGGCTGGCTCCATGCAAGATAGCAGCAGCTAGGTTTGCACCTTCCATCAGCGCCTCGTTCAAGATGGCATTAGTGAGGTTGGCGTTCTCCAGGCTGGCACGGGTCAGATTAGCGCCGACGAGCTTCGCCCGATTTAGACTAGCTTCGTTGAGATTGGCTTCTGTCAGATTGGCCCGATCGATTGCGGACTCGGCCAGGTTGGCTCCTACAAGGATCGCTCGGATCAGACAGGCTTCAGTCAGCTTGGCACTCCGCAGCCCTGCATCTGTGAGGTTGGCGTCGCTCAAGTTTGCCTGATATAACTCTGCCCCGATGAGATTTGCCCCGGTTAAATCAGCTCCGCTGAGATTGGCACCCGCCAAATTAACCTCTCGCAAATTTGCCAACCGCAGATCGGCTCCGTGCAAGTCAGCACCACTGAGATTTGCTCGCCGCAGATTAATACCTTGTAAATCGCGATCGCTCAGGTTGAACTGACTGAGCTTGGCTTCGCGAAAATCTCGCGCCCCAGTGGCATAGTGACTCAGGAGTTCATCAACGTTCATGAAGGTTAGCATCATAGCGGTAGGTCGGGCGATCGCCAAACGGTGACTAGCCAAAACACCAGCCTCGCTCTGTCAGATGTCAACGATTTGAGGGTGGCCAAACCAGTGTCTGACCTCTCGCCACGCGCTTGCTGACATCCAACCGACCGACGCTGAACTGGACATTCAGGTAACTGATTTCCTTAGGATGCCCGCTGAAAGCCAAGAACCTGCATTCCCTAACTAGGCAGATGCGAATCTTCAGCCCAAAAATGCCCCTGGTTTGGGAGAATGAAAGTTCAAGCGCAAGGT
>RFIF01000440.1 GCA_003695655.1 Cyanobacteria bacterium J069 | reverse complement strand
TCGGGGGTCAGGGGCGATCGCTGCCCATTCTGAATCGCCTGCCATTTGAGATAATAGCCAGATACCTTGTTTTACAGAATCCCTCATGCAGACCCGTGAACCCGTAACCGTTGCTCCAGATTTGCCCAGCGCCCCCAGTCCTACAACCAGCGGCCGCACTGCCGCCGTCAGCCGCGCCACGAAGGAAACCGACGTGCAGGTGAGCCTGAACCTGGACGGACAGGGGCGCTGTGTGGCGCAGACGGGCGTGCCGTTTCTCGACCACATGCTGGATCAGATTGCGTCTCACGGGCTGATCGACCTAGAGGTGCGGGCGACGGGCGATGTGCATATCGACGACCACCACACGAATGAAGATGTGGGCATTACGCTGGGCATGGCGCTGGCCAAAGCGTTGGGCGATCGCAAGGGGATTCATCGCTTTGGACACTTTGTCGCGCCGCTGGACGAGGCGCTGGTGCAGGTGGCGCTGGATTTTTCCGGTCGTCCCCACCTCAGCTATGGGCTGCAAATTCCCACCCAGCGCGTCGGCACCTACGACACCCAGCTCGTGCGCGAGTTTTTTGTCGCCGTGGTCAACCATGCCCAGATCACGCTGCACATCCGCCAGCTCGACGGCATCAACTCGCACCACATTATCGAGGCGACGTTCAAAGCCTTTGCTCGCGCCCTGCGGATGGCGGTGGAAGTTGACCCACGCCGGGGCGGAGCCATTCCTAGCTCGAAGGGCGTGCTGTAGGCCGCTGAGCACTCCGAGCGGGCTGCGGCTGGTTGATGGTTAGCCGGGGCAGGCGATGCTTGAAGCTACACAAAATTTCCCAGGAAATGGTGCCTAGAGTTTCCGCCCAGTCGTCGGCAGAGATCCGCGCCTGCCCATCTTGTCCCAGCAGCGTCACCACTTCACCTTCTTGCAGGTTGGGAATGGTGCTGACATCCAGCATCAGCTGATCCATCGTGATCGCGCCGACTTGGGGCACCCGCTGCCCCCGCACCAGCACCGTCATCCGGTTCGACAGGTGGCGCGGCACGCCGTCGGCATAGCCGATCGCCACCGTGGCTATGGTCATATCCCGCTCTGCCACAAAACGATAGCCATAGCTGACCCCCGTGCCAGCGGCGATCGCCTTCACCTGCGTCACTCGCGCTTTCACCTGCATCACCGGGCGCAGGTCAATCCCGCTGGCTAAATGCGGGGCGGGGTAGAGTCCGTATAGCCCCAGCCCCACGCGCACCCGGTCGTAGTGCAGCGCCGGGTCGGCCAGCGTCGCCGCCGAGTTGGCCAGGTGCAGCTTGGGCGGATTGACGCCCGCCTGCCGCAACTGGGCGATCGCCGTCTGGAACCGCTGGTGTTGCAGCCGCATCACCGTTTCATCGGGTTCATCCGCCGTCGCCAAATGAGAATAGGCGCTGGCAATCTGCAACTGCGGCAACCCCTGCACCAGTTGCCCAAAACTTGCCGCCTCTGTCCAGGGCGCACCCAGCCGCGACATGCCCGTATCCAGCTTCAGGTGAACGGGCAGCGGCCGCCGCAGGTTCAGCTTACCCGCTGTTTCCGAAAAAATCAGCGCTTGCCGGGGGGTGCAGAGCGTCGGCTGGAGCCGCCAGCGGGCGATCGCCTGCACCTGTTCCGCTGTGTTCGTTGCTCCCAACACCAAAATCGGCGCTTGAATGCCCGCCTCCCGCAGCTCAATGCCTTCGGGAATCGTGGCCACGCCCAGCCAGGCAGCCCCGGCTTGCAGCGCAGAGTGGGCGATCGCCACCGCGCCGTGTCCATAGGCATCGGCCTTCACCACCGCCATCAGCTCTGCACCCACCGCCAGCCGTCCCTGCAACTGCCGCACGTTATGCGCCAGCGCTGCCAAATCAATCTCCACCCAGGCCCGCTCCCGCTGCATCGGGATCAGGCTTGGCGTGTGCTCCCAGCTCAACATAAGTTTCCTCGCTCCTCTTCACCACCCCTGAGACTGAGACTCGCCTTTAGGGAGATCCCCCAACCCCCTTAGTAAGGGGGCTTTCCGAACAAGTCCCCCCCTTTTTAAGGGGGGCTAGGGGGGATCAAACCAGACGCATTCAACCTGCTGATCTGGAATGGATTGACCGTGATCCCCCTCAGGTTTCACAGCCTCAGTGCCACCTATGTTAGTATGCTGAAAAGATTTTATAAATCAGCCATCAATGGGCAAGGTTCTGGTTCTCAACGCCTCGTACGAACCGCTCAACATCACCAGTTGGCGACGGGCAGTGCTCCTCTTAATTAAGGGAAAAGCGGAACAGGTTGAGCATAACGGCAAGCTCGTCTACGACCAGTTTCCCCTGCCAACAGTGATTCGACTGCGCCATTATGTCCGCGTTCCTTATAAAGAAATTCCTTTAACCCGCCGCAATATTTTGCATCGCGACAGCCATTCTTGCCAATACTGCGGCTATACGGGCGACGAGCTAACGCTTGACCATGTGCTGCCCCGATCGCGCGGGGGCGAAGATACCTGGGAAAACATGGTGACGGCCTGCGTCCGCTGCAACGTTAAAAAAGGCAGCCGCACGCCCAAAGAAGCCAACATGCTCTTGCGCCGTCCACCGCATCGTCCTCACAGCGGGCTGTATTTTGAAGTCACCAAGCACATCAAAAGCGGCGTGCATCAAGAGTGGCAAAAATATGTCATCGGTATTTGACCCTCGTGTGGCGATCGCCCGGGGGTTTTTAATTTACTCAACGCTCTGGGGCGGCGAGTTTCAGCGGTTTAAGGTGCGGCGGCAGCCAGCAAGTAGGGAAATTGGCCCTCCGGTGGAGTGCGGAGCCTGGCTTTTTTTGTCATGATCAAAGTAAGGGAGTGGGGCAAACGGGCTGAGAGACGGGCTGAGAGTGGGTTGAGGGGAGTTTTGTAGCCTGGTTTGCTGACTCAGGTGGGTGGCAAGTCCGAAGACGTATGACGGCTTAGTGTGACGGCTCAAAAGGATTCTGGAGACACTCGCTCGATCTTGGCTAGATCGACTCGGTTGACTGGCGACGCTGGACTCTCATACGGTGGATCTAGACGGCTGATGACTGGCTCCCTGCTAACGGGTCATCGTGACGCAACCAGGGAAAAGCTGGCAAAAAACTGGCATCCAGATGTCGCAGGGCCGTCCGTTTAGAGCGATCGCGCCAGGGCTTGCTGACATTTAAAATCCGTTTCTAAAATCCGTTTCTTATCAATTCCAAGATTATGCAATTGAACTCACTCGCTCCGCTCGACGCAATGCCTGTGGCGACCGATTCTAGTTCTGTTGTCTTTAACCCCGGCGATCGCCCCGCGACCGAAAGCGACATAGACCCGTTCCAACATCGAGCCGATTGGACGCTCTCGACCCCCCAAGGGCGACGCCTCACTGAGCAAAAAACGACTGCCCTGCGCCAGACGCTAGAACGACACCGGGGCGATCGCCAACTCATTCTTCTACAAGACTTTCCCGACCCCGACGCCCTCTCTAGCGCCTGGGTCTACAAGCTCATAGCCGACCAATTCGACATCCGCTGCGATATTGTTTATGCGGGCACCCTCAGCCATCAGGAAAACATCGCTCTGGTGCGCCTGACGGGGCTGCCAGTGCAGCGCTGGAGCTACCAAGCCGCCAAGTCAAAAGATCTGTCGGCCTACGGCGGCGCTGTCTTTGTTGATAACCAGGGCACCACTACCCAACTGCTACCGCTGGTCGAACAGCTCCATCTTCCTGTGGCCGTCGTCATCGACCACCACAGCTTGCAGGGCGACTTAAAAGCAGAGTTTTCTGACATTCGCCCGCAAACTCGCGCCACCGCCACCATCCTGACGCAATATATCCAGTCGGGGCTGCTGCGGCTAGATGCGGGCAACAGCGAGCATGTGAAATGTGCAACGGCGCTGATGCACGGGCTGCGCTGCGACACGAACCGACTGATGCAGGCACAGGAAGAAGATTTTCTGGCAGCGGCCTACCTCAGCCGCTATGCCGATGCGCAACTGCTGAATGCAGTGCTGCAATCGTCCCGCTCGAAGCGGGTCATGGATGTTATAGAGCGATCGCTCCGCAACCGGATGATTCGCAACAACTTCTCGATCGCTGGCGTCGGCTATTTGCGCTATGACGACCGCGACGCCATTCCCCAGGCGGCCGATTTCCTAGTGACTGAGGAAAACGTGCACACGGCGGTCGTCTATGGCATTGTCCACGACGAAGACGAAGACCTGGAAATCGTCATCGGCTCTCTCCGCACCAACAAGCTAACGCTAGACCCCGACGAGTTTATCAAAGAAGCCTTCGGGCAAGATGCTCAGGGGCGCTTCTTTGGCGGTGGGCGATCGATGGCTGGCGGGTTTGAGATTCCGATGGGCTTTCTGTCAGGATTCAACGAAAACAGTGATTACACCCGCATGAAGTGGGAAGTGTTTGATTCGCAGATCAAGCAAAAACTGCTGCGGCTAGTGAATCCAGAAGATGAAGTGATTCGCACATCCTAAATACAGGCGCATCAATACAGGCGCATCAATACAGGCGCATCAATACAGGCGCATCAATACAGGCGCATCAATACAGGCGCATCAATAC
>RFIF01000439.1 GCA_003695655.1 Cyanobacteria bacterium J069 | reverse complement strand
GTGCTGGGGTGTTGGGGTGCTGGGGTGTTGGGGTGTTGGGGTGTTGGGGTGTTGGAGTAAGGGAAAGGTTACTTTAACTGAACAAAGTCGTTTCTAATCCAGCCGACAGCACCTGATACTGGAAATTTGACCTTGTACCAATTTTGGCCGTCCTTACCAATTGTGTTGTCCAAAATCAAAACTTCGTCACCAACTAGACCATAGCGCCGGGTTGGAATATCAGTGCTTGGTACTTCTCGCAGATTAATTCTGGCTGATGCATCCTCAGCCATCAGAATTCCAGTCGAACCGCCATGGGGAGTTAGGGACGATATCTCACCAACTTGGTTTATGGAACGGGGTTGACCATCGCAACCAGCATACTCAGCGGCCGAAAATTTTGCTTCGTAATGTACTAGCAGTTGCTCTAAGGGAATTGTGTAGTTGTTAGCTGCATACGCAGACTGAGCAAGCTGTGCTGAGTTGCCTGAATGCTCTAGAACATCCTCGCAAGCATAACGAAGTGCAATTTCAACGCCGCCCTGCGCTTCCCAATTTTGTATGGTTTTGCGGGCGTAACTAGATACGCTACCCGGTTGACGATTAATTACTTCGTAGAATCTTTCACGGAAGCGTTCCTTGCTAGAGCTGGCTTTAGGGGCTAGAGCTGGCTTTAGGGCTTGCAGGCATTGCTGCGGATTCTGGGGATGGCGATTCTACTGGCTGAGATGGTGGGGATGCTTGAGCCTGCTGGACTGTGGTTTGTACTGCGGTCTGAGTGGAAACGTTTTGTACGTTAGAGCCATCAGGTTCTATAAAGCGACCAATGAGAACCCAAGGTAAAATTCCCATTGCTGTTGCAAATGCCTTCTCGTTTCTTCCTAGCTTTTTTGCAAATAGCCATGTCAGTGGAATTCCGAAATATGGCATCAGAAAACTAAAAATTGACCAAACAATGGTGCCAGTTAGTTTGGTTTCCTGCTCGGCTGTGAGTTTTTTGGGTTGATCGGGTGAATGCTGCTCTGGGTTCATGGCAATAATTGCTAAAAATCTTAAGGTTGCTTAGGCGCTAAGTTTTCTGCTGAAGAAGTTGCTCCTCAGCAGTTGACTCTGTGATTAGGTTTCCCAGAGAAGAAGAAAATGCGCTGTAAACCAAAGATTCACTCAAATTTTGCCAGAAGCGGTTTTAATCGTGAATCTACGCTTTATTTGCCTTTTCACAAAGCTGTTTCAAAATTGGAATCTTGCGGTATTGATCGGGCTGGATGGTGGCCCAGTCGAGTTTGGTGGGTTTGGGGAAGGTGTGGTGGGTGGCGATCGCCCCCTCCGGCATCACAACCCAATCCAGCGGCCAGTCGTGCGGTTCCACAGGCAGTTGATCCGCATCTACCAGTTGCAGCGGATGAATCGTGGTGACAATTTGCGTGTTGGGCTTGAGTAAGCTAAATAGTTGCAGCATTGCCAGTTCTAGATCGGCAAAGCCCGCGCCTTTGCCAGTGCGCCCGCCTGCGACCGTGGCGGCGACGCTACCCACAACGACGAGATCAATTGGCTGCATCTCTTCAAAGCTGACCAGCCGCCCGTGGATCAGCGCCTGCCGCATGGCGGCAACTTGTTTGAAAGGAATGCCCTGCTGTTGCAAGGTGGCGGGGTCAAGTTCGACAAAGCACTGGCGGCGCGTGAGGCGAGGCACTGCCATGTAAAGGCGCTTGCCGTCTTGCAGGGCGCGCAGGCGCACGGGCGCTTGGGGGCGATCGGGATTGCATTTGATCACCTGGGCGGGCTGCCAGAAAGGCAGGGCGGCGAGTTGGTCGGCGGCGGCTTCGGCTCCCACAAAATGGGGAATGTGCCCGACGGGGTCGCGAATCGCTGCGCCGCTGTGCTGGAGGGCTGTCCAGACTTGGTGTCGCAGTTGCGCTTTGGCAGGATGGCGATCGCCCCACTCTGTCGCAGCCGGGATATTCGGGTCAGCAGGTTCAGCCGTCACCCGATTGATCCGAGGAACAGCAGCAACTGGATGCCAGCATCATCGACCTGATCACGCAGTTGGGCCATGGTCTGATTGCTGACAGGTTCTACCCAGTCGGGGGCGATTTCGGCGAGCGGCCACAGCACAAAGGCGCGATCGCGCATCCGGGGATGGGGCAGTTGCAAGGTCGGCGTGTTGATCCGGCGATTGCCATACAGCAGCAGGTCGAGGTCGAGGAGTCGCGCGCCCCAGCGCTCTCGCCGCACCCGTCCAAATCGTTGCTCAATGCCTAGCAAGGTGTGCAGCAGCGTGTCGGGCGGCAGCAGGGTATAAACCAGGACGCAGGCGTTAATGTAATCGGGCTGGGGCGGGCCCACGGGTGCAGTTTTGTATAGGTGCGATCGCTCAATGAGCTGAATGCCGGGTGTTTCGGCGATCGCCACAATCGCCGACTCGACGATTGCTACCGAATCGCCCAAGTTGCTGCCCAGGGCGATCGCCACCCGCACCGCGTTCGGAAAGTCAAATTCACTTAACATGCAAGATTACCAGGTTGGATCGACATAGAGGTTAATGGTCAACTGCGCCTGTCCGGCGGGCACTGCACTAATGCAGGCACACACAGACTCCTCGCCATTCACCTCCACCTCACAGGCATGGCAAGACCCCATCAAGCAGCCCGTGGGAATCATCACCCCCGCCCGCTCCGCCACCACCAACAGCGGCTCGCCGGCCTCTGCCTGCACCGTCACATTGTCTGGCAAAAAGTGAATTTCTACACTCATGGGCAACTCGGATCAGCTATCCAAATAAGACGACAGCACCGATAAATCCAGATACGATTCAAACGTGTCAGCCAGTGAGTCTAGCATAGACTCGCGCTGTTCTCGATAGTTAGACACACCCGTCGGCAACGACTTGAGTCCCCGCTGTTGACGCAGACGGTTGAGCCAGGCCCGTCGCCATGCGCCATTGTCAAACAGGCCATGCAGATAGGTGCCCCAAATCGACTGAGTGGCATCCACCACGCCTAAGTTGCGATCGTCAAACAGCGGCTTAAAGATGGGGCCATCCGCCTCTTGCTCTCCGTCCGCGAGATGGGTGCGCCCCTGGTGAATTTCGTAGCCCAGCACAGGCAGCCCCACCTGCGGAAAATTGGACGTGACCTGGCGCTGACGAGCCACCTTTTGCCCCGTAATCACCGTCTTGATCGGCAGCAGCCCCAGCCCTTTATAGCGCCCTTCCTGACCTTCCACGCCCTCAGGGTCAGCTAGCATTGTGCCCATCATCTGGTAGCCGCCACAAATGCCCAGCACGGTGCCCCCGGCAGCGGCGTATTTTTGGATGGCTTCGGCCAGCCCCGTACGCTGGAGGGCGATCAGGTCGGGAATGGTGGTTTTGGAACCGGGCAGAATCACCGCGTCGGGATAGCCGAGGGAATCCTTGAGTCCGATATATTTCACCGAGACGCTCGGCTCAGCCTCGAGCGGGTCAAAGTCGGTAAAGTTGGAGATGCGCGGCAGGCGGATGACGGCGACCGTCAGTTCGTTGCTGTTGTTTTGCTGACCCCGGTCGAACAGGGAGAGCGAGTCTTCGGCGGGGAAAGAATGCTCCATCCAGGGAATCACGCCGAGCACCGGGATGCCCGTTTTTTCTTCGAGCCAGGTGAGTCCGGGATCGAGGAGGGCTTTCTGCCCGCGAAACTTGTTGATAATGATGCCTTTTACTAAGGCGCGTTCTGCTGGTTCCAATAGCTCCAGCGTGCCGACGATTTGGGCAAAGACACCGCCCCGCTCAATGTCGGCAATCAGCAGAGTGGGCGCGTTGAGGTGGGTGGCGACGCGCATATTCGTCAGGTCGCGCTCTTTGAGATTGACCTCCACCGGGCTACCCGCTCCTTCACAAACCACCAGGTCAAATTCTTCGCCCAGCCGCGCCAGGGATTCCTCGATCGCCTGCCAGCCCGGTTCAAAGTATTCGGCATAATAATCGGCGGCGCTGACTTTGCCCACGGGGCGTCCTTTGAGCACTACCTGGGAGGTCATGTCGCCCTGGGGCTTCAGCAAAATCGGGTTCATTTCAACGCGAGGCGCGACGCCTGCGGCCCAGGCCTGCACTGCTTGTGCATGACCGATTTCGCTACCGTTGGCCGTGACGTAGGCATTGAGCGCCATATTTTGCCCCTTAAAGGGGGAGACGCGCCAACCGCGCCGACTCAAAATGCGGCAGAGCGCTGCCGTCAGCATTGATTTCCCAACATGAGACGCAGTCCCCACCACCATGATGGCTTTCATCCAATACCTCCGAAGAACCGTGGGCGATTATGGGCGATTCGTATGAGCAACAATGCAGGCACGAATTGTGAGCGTTATCAATTGCAGGCGCTGTTAATCGTGAACGCTACTTTGATTTACAGCTCGTTTACAGGAAAACCTGGAAGACTGGGGAAATTTGAGCGGGGACGACTGTCTGGGATGGCTACCCAGGCTGAACCCGTTGCCTAATTCTAGAATGCTAAGACGGATAGGGGGGTGATTGCAGGTTATTGGAGCCAGGCAGGCAGGCGCACCCAGCGGGCCAGTAGATTGGCGAGGCGATCGCCCAGTGTCGGCGATGGAATCCGCTGGCGATCGCTCCATTGCTCCACTAGCGCCCGCCCCAGCGGCGTCAGCCGGAAGCTGTCGGTTAGCCCCTGTCCATCCACCTCGCGCCGCAGCACGCCCACGTCGATCAGCCAGAGCAGCGCATCTTCGGCAGCCAGCTCCGCCAAGGGACGGCGAGTATAGCGCTGCTGTACACCTGCTGTATTGGCGATCGCCCTGAGCGAGACGCCTTCCTGTCGCATTGTGGCAAACAGCGGCAGCAAAAACGGCGAACAGGCAACCGCCCGCCGCGCCCGCTTTAGCGTAGACGGTGGATAGGCGACGGGGGGCTGGGAGTCGATGGACAATTGACTGGGGAATTGACTGGGGAATTGACTGGGGGGCTGGGTTGCAGTCATGGGCGAAATCGTAAGGGCCAGTGAAGGACACAGGACAAAAGCGAAACCAGAGCGAGACTGGGGGCGGCAACGCTATCAGACAACTGGTGCAACGGGATGGACAAGATAGGCAGAGTCAAGATCTTAAGCGATCTTAAGCCTGGAGCGGCTTTGGCAACAGACACCTGCTCTATTTTAGTGCCGATATTCGGTCGTGCCGATGTTCAGGACTGATGTTTAGGACGGAGCGATCGCCGCAAAGTTGTACCCTCAGCTTGCCCCAACCGACGGAGAAACCAACAAACTAGCGAAAACTGACAATCATTGCCCGATTGAGAGCGTTTTAGAGGGCTGGTTGAGGCGGATGGTCGGATGGTAGAGAGCATGGGCGATCGCCCGACGGATGGACAGCTTGTGGCTAGGGCGTGGCCAAGGCTATGCCAAGTGCCGTTGAGGTCAGAGAAATCAGACAAAATAGGGTTGACGATTTAGTACATAAATACTATTCTGAGCTACTATTGATAGAGTACGTAAGTACTAACCTCGACCAACCTGATTTTAGCCGCATCTGGACGAGCGGTTCTCGCATCCACTGCGCTCCCCACCCCTTCAGATTGTAAGCACGAGACTGTAAGCACGCTTCAGGAGTTGAACGCATGAAGGAATTCCCAGCCACCCAACCCGCCCCCACGCAAGCCAACCCGACCGAGATTCGCGCGATTCAAGAGCGGCTCCAGGCAATTCGGGCGGGGCAAACTGCCGTCCGGTCTGCATCCCCGCCGCATATGGTGGAAATGTTCCCTGCTCGAAGCGTGGCTGCGATTGCCGCCGAATCGATGGATGCTGCGCCAGTTAGTGCTAGACAGGCCAGTGCTGGACGGGCCGGTGCCGGACGAGTGGGTGCCTTTGCTATGCCAGAGCGCGATCGCCCCACGGATGCCGATGTCGCCGCCGCCACGCGGGCTGCTGCGGCCGAAGCGCGTCAGGCGGCCGAACTGCGCCAGGCGGCCGAGTCGCTGCGGGCGATGTCGGCGTCGCGGACCTCCACGTTTTCCACACGCCCTGCTCCGGTACTTGCCAATCCGGCGGCGGATTCGCCCCGACTGGAGCGATCGCCCGTCCCGCACCCCGAAGTCGCCCCGCCCCGCGCCGCTTTTCCGGCGACCGAGGTAATGCGGCTGCTGGAGGTGAAAGCGGACGAAATTAACCAGCTTTCGGCTGCTCAAGAAGCCGCCATGCTGGAACTGAAGGCGATCGCCCAAAAGCTGGAGCGCGACTGGAAAACGCTGGATGCACAGCACACCGCCTTTCCAGACGCTACTAGTGAATTGCCGTCACTCTGTGCCTATCTGGAAACCGAGGTGCCGCTGGTGCAGCGCGACGAGAATGGCGCATTTGTGGTGACTAAGCGTCCGGTCGATCTGTTTCAAGCAGAGCGCGAGGCCGAGTTTATGGCCCACAGCCTGCGGCATCGGGTCGAAGGACGGGCTGGTGAAACGATCAGTCGGGGGCGGCGATCGCCTACGGCGAATACTTTCACGGCGAATGCTTTCATGACGAATGCTCCCGAACTCATGCAGCGGGCAATGCAGGGACTATTGGGGCTGGTGCGACAAGCCCTCATTCCCAGCGATCGCAGCCGACTGGCTCGCTCGGCCCAGCGCCGCAGCACCACGATGTCCGCCGAGCAATCGCCGCTGTCCTCGCCGCTCTCGATGCAAACTTCGGCAGCGCTGCTGATTGGCTCGGCGATCGCCCGCATTGGGGCAGACCTGGTGCTGGCGGCAAATCCCGGCTTTTGGCTGCCCGTAGCGCTGTTAATTGTGGCTCCGGCAGCACTAGCAATTTATCGCACCACGGTTGCTCCTCACACCAGCGTCACCTGGGGCTACCGAATTTTTCTGATTCTCCTGGGACTGCTGATCGGAGGGCGGGTGATATGACCTCAATCTTGCTGGGAGCTGTGTGGCTTTTGGTGGTATTCAGCGCCTTTGTGATGGTCGGGGAGGGACAAAACGATGAAGCGCCATAGTTTAGAGCGCCCTACGCTGAACCCGCTGATGGTGGGTGGGCTGGTGGTGGCGATGGTGGGGCTGCTGGTCGATCTGCGAGGCATGGTTTCCCCTACGACGGCTGGCGGCCACCACGAAGCCTGTCAGGGCACGGTAAACTCACAAGTTACTCTGTCGCGGGAGCAGCTTGCCCAGTTGCTGACCGTGCCCGAACGCGACAGCCGCGATCGCGTCTCCCAAATTGCGGGCGCTCCCTACTGTCAACTGCAAAATATTCAGGTGAGGGCGGGTGTGGCCGCCGAGCGCCAGGTTTATCCGCTCGCTTTTGACCCGCAGACTCGCCTCGTCATCCTTTACGAGGGCAACGAGTATGCCGGCTATCGCTTCAGCTTTCAATAGACCCTGGCGCACACTCTGGCTGGGCGCAATGGCGATCGCCCTGCTGAGCACCGCCTGTTCTCAGGCTCCTACTTCCGTGCGCACCGTGCCCATTCAGCAAAGCTGGGAATTGCAGCTTGGCAGTACTGTCGGTAAACATCGCATTGCAGGCGGGCTGGGCGATATCTCCATTGAGATGAAGGGCGATCGCGTATACATCCCGTTTGATGGCGAAGTGCAGGCCAACAACGTGGCCGGCTGCTATATCTACTCCACGCCGGATGTTCCTGCCTATATTTTTCGCCTCTGCGGCCTCAAGTCGGGCAAAACCGGCCGCGTCCGCAGCGGCGACACCCTGGGCACTGCCGACTATCTCCACTTCGCCGCCCTCCGCCGCCAGCCCGAAGGCACCTGGGCGCTGGTGGAACCCTCAAAGGAAATGCTAGAGCGAATGATTAGTAAGTAGGGGTTAGGGGTTAGGTGCAGAATCGCCACCACCCCGTCACCCTGTCACCCTGTCACCTCGTCACTCCCAAACTCCTAACTCCCCATGAACCGGACCCTGCTCATGCTGGGCGCGGTGGCGATCGCCCTGGGCGAAACCACTGCGGCCCATGCCGATGACCTGGCGCTGAATTTTGAGATGGCGGCGGTGCAGCCGTCGGCGGAGCCTGCTGCCAGTGCTGTCCCCACCGTTGCCCCAACAGAACTGCCGCTGGATGTGCCGCTGCAAGTGCCGGCCAGCGCAACGAAGCCGCCGATTCAGGCAGCGTCGCTGGCCAATCCGGAGCTGCCACCACCGCCGCCGAATGGGGTGCCAGGAGCGATCGCCCCGGCCACTCTAGAAACTGTGCCCCAACCAGCCCCGATGGCGCTGGCGCAAAATCCGCCCGCCTCCGAAATGCCATCGGCCGTAGCGAGCCAGTCGCCGTCTGTAGAACTCCGATTTGATGCGTTTGCCAATACCGTCGCCCAAGATGCTAATAGCAGGCCACCGGATTCTCTGATGGGCAAAGCGGTGGAGGGTGCGGCGCGGTTGTTGGGGCTGGCTCCCTCGACACCAAAGGCCGCAAGTGAGGGACTGGAGCCACTGTTTCAGGGCGGTGCCGACTCACTGGTGGCGCGGGTGGTGGGCAGCGCTGAGGGAACGCGGGCGGCCGATGGGCAGCGGACGCAAGCCTACTATGGGCACAAAGACCCCGGCAATGGCGTATGGAATTTGGGCAGCTTTTCCTATCAGCACGGCGCGAGTTCACCAGAGGAAGCGGACGATCGCCAACTGCGGCGACTGCAAAACCAGGCGGATCTGCTCCAGCGTAAGGCGGCTAGCCACGGCATTTCGCTCAGTTTGGAAGAATTGCTAAACGGCATCGACCTGGCCAACCAAGCGCCGATGGCGGCACTGGATCGCGGCGGTTATGTGGACTGGCTGGCCAAAGCCAAGCAGGAGGGAATGCAGGGCGAATCAGCCATTCTTTGGGCCCGCACACGCGCCTTCATCGACCCAGACACACAGCAGTGGAACGCGCCCGGACTGGGCAACACCGCCGACAGCATCAGCCGCGACCAGGATCGCCGCATGAAGGCGATCGCCCGCGCCCACGACCACTATCGCGCCCACACCAATCCCACAGGTCAGATAGATGAGATAGACCAACTAGATCAGCCCGTGGCGCTAAACCCGCCTGCCCCCCAGCCCGCCGCGTCCCAGCCGATGGGCAGCGATTTGCCCAGCCTGCCTTCTGGTGCCTCCCTCGGTCAGGCCCCACCCACCGAAGAACCAGGCATTCTCGACCAGCTTTTCAGCATCAACCTGCCCGAATTTGCCTTTTAGCTCTAACCCCTAACTGTAATGACAAATCAAATTAGCATACGTGTAGAAGCATGAATCCTGTATCCTTTTTTATACACATCAATAG
>RFIF01000438.1 GCA_003695655.1 Cyanobacteria bacterium J069 | reverse complement strand
CCATCTGGGGCGATCGCGCAGCGGCTGACTCTCCCAGGCGGCAAGACGGCGGCAGGCGCACCTCCGCCTGGGCAACCGCCGCTGTTTCCATGGCTGCGATTGCATCCAGCACCTGCGATTCGTCCCCAATCTGCTGCTGCCAGCCCAAACTATGGGCGATCGCCTCTCCATCGGCCGTCCACAGCATCATCGGCACCGGCAGCCGCTCCACCAACCCCACCAGCCCCGACCCAGACAGCGCTGCGGACGCTTGCTCCGAAGACTGATCTAACCCAGCTATCGAGGTGACCGTGCCGACTGCAATCTGCCAATCTGCTGGAGGAGCGAGCGCCCCCGCATCCGCAGACGCCTGTGCTTCTATGTGCCCTTCTGCCTGCATCGGTAGTGCCGCAAAATGCCGCCAAAAGGCGATCGCATCCACCTGACCCAGCACCTGCCCCGCATCGTTGACCAGCACCCACGGCGGGGGACTTGCGTGCAGCCAGTGCCAGCCCTCGGCCACATCCCAGTCAGCCGGCAGCACCGTCACGGGTTGCAGCAGCGACGGGTGGTCGAGCACTAGGTCGGCAAGGCTGATCTCCAGCATGGTCGCCCGATTGATGGCTCCCTGAGCAATCGCCGCGCTATCCATCGCCGCGCTATCCACAGACAGGTCAGTGTACAGCAGCGCCAACACGCGGCTCATTCGCAACCGACCCAGCGGCGCACCTTGACGATTGAGAGCGATCGCCCCATCCGCCGCCACCTGCTGGCAGTGCGTTAACAGCGCGATCAGCGGCTCATCCACAGAGACCAACAAAGCCGGTTCCAAAAAATCGCGCAATCGAGGAATGGGCATGGCACCAAGCCAGAACTCCAGGAGGTAAGGGCTGTGTCTGAGCTTTACGAAGCTTGATTCTGAGGCGTGCTGGGCGAGCTGCAATCACGCATCCGCATGACGTTTCATTTAATGTTCCATTCACAGAACAGGCCCAAGCTCCATCTCTGAAGCGCAGTCCGAAAGGTGCAGTCTGGTAAATCCTGAGTCTCTTGCCATGTCCGCACACATGTCCGCACAAATGCCTGCACACATATCCGCACAAGAGAGACGGCATTCAGCCTAATTGACCCTAACAGCTTTCTGCCTGGCAACCCCGAACCTAGCCAGCACGCCCCCCAGGCATTAACCCCAAACTAAAACCCATAAGCTCATTATGGTGGCGTTCGCTGAGGATTGAAAACGGTTGCCTTGATAACAAGTGTTAAACTTCTAACAATAATGCCAAATATTTCAATTCCTGGCTCTGATGCCTTAAGAAGTGTTACGGTTTTAAACCTGTTGAGATTGCGATCGCCCTGCTCATTGCGCTTTTCTATTCACGCCCTTGCTCTCTCTTTGTGCGCTAATTCAACCGGAAAGCTTGCTCCCTCCACTCTTGCAGGCCTGGCAAAACGATATGATAATTGGGGGCGATCGCTCTCAATGCCAGATTGCGTCCTTTATCCAGCTCAGCCAGTTTTTGGAATACCTCCAGCGCGAAAAGCGCCATGTCGATTGTCTGCTGTTTGAAAACAGCCCAGACCTCAAGGTAGTCCTCACTCAGCTCCGGCAGCAAAGCATTTTTTTACCCGCCATCATTTTTGAGATCGAGCCGAGCTACCCTGCCCCGGCCACTGATCCGGTTTCTGATAAGCTGCTTCAGCAGCCCGACAGCCACCCCTATCACGCTGCAACGCTGCACGCGCCCGTCACCCAATTTTCTGAGGTCGATCATCTGGCTGAAAAGGCCATCAATCAGTTTCTAAAGCTCTCCATCACCTCGTCCAGTCCCGGCCCTTCCACGCCCAGCAGCTTGGTGAACGCCCTCACCAACCATTCTTCGCTAATTCAGCAGCAGCGTCGTCTCTCTGAAAAGCTCAGCGAGCGGCTGGGATACCTGGGTGTGTACTACAAGCGTAATTCCGCAAACTTCCTTCGACACATGCCTCCCCCAGAGCGGCAGAAGTTTCTAGAGCAGCTTAAGACTGAATATCGCGAGATCATTCTTCGCTACTTTGTAGAAAGCCCACACCTCAATGAAAAGATCGACAACTTTGTCAACCTGGCATTTTTTGCAGATGTCCCCGTAGCCCAGGTGGTGGAAATCCATATGGAGCTGATGGACGAGTTTTCCAAACAGCTTAAACTAGAGGGTCGCAGCGACGAAATCTTGCTTGACTACCGCCTAACGCTGATCGATGTGATTGCCCATCTCTGCGAAATGTATCGCCGCTCCGTTCCCCGATCCGTCTAATCCTGCT
Organism: Cyanobacteria bacterium J069; assembly: GCA_003695655.1. GTDB lineage: Bacteria > Cyanobacteriota > Cyanobacteriia > Elainellales > Elainellaceae > Thermoleptolyngbya. The sequence goes on along the minus strand of RFIF01000438.1, from coordinate 9,965 downwards.
TCTGCAAATCCCCGTCGGCACGTCGTTTTCCCAAATTCCTCCGATTGATCCTTCCCTACCAACCCATGAGTCCCCTCAGAAAAACCTACATCCTCAAGCTCTACGTTGCCGGGAACACCCCCAACTCCGTACGCGCCCTCAAAACCCTGAACCATATTCTGGAAAACGAGTTTCAAGGGGTCTACGCTCTGAAAGTGATTGATGTGCTGAAAAACCCCCAACTCGCCGAAGAAGACAAGATCCTGGCAACCCCCACGCTGGCCAAAATTCTGCCGCCCCCCGTCCGCAAGATTATTGGCGATCTGTCCGATCGAGAAAAAGTCCTGATTGGTCTAGACCTTCTGTATGATGAGTTGGGTGAAGAAGAAGCCGGAATTTAAGCAGGGTATAGCCTAGTGATCCTTGCTTAGCCCCCAAACTTCCTGTCATCAGTCTCGGTTTTTCGGGTCTAGCCTCACCGTGATTTTGGTCTGTCCTCACCCTTACCAAACTCATGATTCTGACTAGGCATCTGGATATCTCGCAATATTCGCAATATCTTTGAATCTCTGATCTTTTGTAAACACTGGTTATGACTGACTCGAATCAAGCTGGGCAGCAAAATGGTGCGGCGCTCATCGGTGTCCAGAAGATTCGCACCATGATTGAGGGCTTTGACGACATTAGCAATGGCGGGCTGCCTGTCGGTCGGTCAACGCTGGTCAGCGGCACTTCTGGTACAGGCAAAACGCTGTTTGCGGTGCAGTTTATCTACAACGGCATCACTCAGTTTGACGAAGCGGGGATTTTTGTCACCTTTGAAGAATCCCCCGCCGACATCATCAAAAATGCCTACAGCTTTGGTTGGGATTTGCAGCAGTTGATTGACGACGGCAAGCTATTTATTCTGGATGCGTCGCCTGATCCCGAAGGACAGGAGGTCGTCGGGAACTTTGACCTGTCGGCGCTGATTGAACGTATTCAGTACGCCATTCGCAAATACAAAGCCAAGCGCGTTTCCATCGACTCGGTGACGGCGGTGTTTCAGCAATATGCGGCGGTGTCGGTGGTGCGGCGCGAAATCTTTCGCCTCGTGGCCCGGCTGAAGCAGGTGGGCGCGACGACCATCATGACCACCGAGCGGGTGGATGAATATGGCCCAGTGGCGCGCTTTGGTGTGGAAGAATTTGTGTCGGACAACGTGGTGATTGTGCGGAACGTGCTGGAGGGCGAGCGCCGCCGCCGCACGATGGAAATCCTGAAGCTGCGCGGCACCACCCACATGAAGGGCGAATATCCCTTCACGATCACCAATCAGGGCGTGAATATCTTTCCGCTGGGGGCGATGCGCCTGACGCAGCGCTCGTCGAATGTCCGGGTGTCTTCGGGTGTGGATACGCTCGATACAATGTGCGGCGGCGGCTTTTTCAAAGACTCGATCATCCTGGCGACGGGTGCAACGGGTACGGGCAAAACGCTGCTGGTCAGCATGTTTTTGCAAAATGCCTGCAAGAATGGCGATCGCGCGATTTTGTTTGCCTACGAAGAGTCGCGGGCGCAGCTTTCTCGCAACGCCTACTCTTGGGGCATCGACTTTGAAGACCTGGAACAGCGGGGGCTGCTGAAAATTATCTGCGCCTATCCAGAGTCGTCCGGGCTAGAAGACCATTTGCAGATTATCAAGTCTGAAATTGCCGAATTTAAACCCGCGCGGATTGCGATCGACTCTTTGTCAGCTCTGGCGCGGGGCGTCAGCAACAATGCGTTTCGCCAGTTCGTGATTGGCGTGACGGGCTACGCCAAGCAGGAAGAGATTACGGGCTTTTTTACCAACACGACCGACCAGTTTATGGGGTCGAACTCGATTACCGACTCCCACATTTCCACGATTACCGACACGATTTTGATGCTGCAATATGTCGAGATTCGCGGTGAAATGTCGCGCGCCATCAACGTGTTTAAGATGCGCGGCTCTTGGCACGACAAAGGCATCCGCGAATACATCATTAGTGAGAACGGGCCGGAAATTAAGGACTCCTTCCGCAACTTTGAGGGCATTATCAGCGGCTCGCCAACCCGGATTGTGGTGGATGAGAAAAACGAGCTGTCGCGGATTGTGCGCGGCTTCCAGGAAAAAGGCGAGAGTGAAATTTAGAGTGGGCTAGCCAAGGTGCGTCTGGGAAAGTGAGTTTTGAAAAGCACGTTGAAAGCAGTGAGCCAGCATCGTGAGCAAGGCTGATCCCAATCGGGTGCTGCGTCTGCTGCCGTTGGCGGTGGGCGGGTTGGGCGGCACGCTGCTGCTGATTAATCGTCTCGTTACGTCCGAGCTAACCAATTTTCAGGCGCGGTCTGACGTGGTGGGCGTGATTTTGAGTGCCGTGCTGATTTTGACGGGGCTGCTGTGGCAGCGCATCCAGCCGCGATCGCCCGACACCGTGATCCTCAACGGCGAAGAAGGCTTTGACCTGGTGGATGATCTGCCCGATGCCGCCAAGCTAGAACTCGCCTGGGCGTCGCACCTGCTGCTGACCAACACCGTGACGCGATCGCTCGTCGTCTGGCAAGATGGGCGCGTGCTGCTGCGGCGCGGCGTGCTGGTGCCCAAATCGCTGGAAAAGCCCGGCCCCATCGTGCAGCGCGCCCTCGACACCCAAAAGCCGATTTATTTGGTCAACTTGCAACTCTATCCCGGCAAGATCGAGTTCGACTATCTGCCCAACAATACCCAGGGCGTGATCTGCCAGCCGATGGGCGATCGCGGCGTGATGATTCTGGCTGCCAACGCGCCCCGCAGCTATACCCGCCAGGATGAGATCTGGATCGCTGGGATCGCGGATAAGTTGGGCAATACGTTGGGGTGATGGGGTGTTGATGAGGAGAGGGGGAGAGGGGGGAGAGGCTGCCGCTCCATTACTCCGTCACTCCATCTCTCCCTTACCTTCTAACAAAAACGCCAGCCGCACCCGCCACTCCCCGCCCTCTCGCTCCAGCACGATTTGTCGGAGGAATTCGCGAAAGTAGGCGCGGCGTTCGGATTCGGAGAGATCAATCCAAAACTGGGGCAGCGAGATCACCTGGGCGATCGCCCGCAAGTTCGCTGGCGGCAACTGGTCAAGCTGGCTTTGCAGGCGGGCGAGTTCGGTGCGGAGGGTATAGGCGCGGAGGTCAGCAGTTGGCGTGTCTAAAATGCCCTGCTGCAAGAGGTCGGGCAGTTGCGCCAGCCAGTCTTGCCGGGTGGCAATTTGGGCGGCGATCGCCTGCTGCATTTGCTCCACATCAGGCAGGGGTGTGCCGGAGACGATGCGGGGCAGGTCTGCGCAAATTCGCTCCAGCGTGGCTTGCAGCACAGCATCATAGGCGATCGCCCCACACTGGCGCTGGCGGGGACAGGCGGCCGGGCGCAGGTACAAATAGCGTTGGGCTTGTCGGGGGCGCGACACGCTCGACACCCGCAATGCTGACTGACATTCGCCGCAAACGACCAAACCGGAGAGCGATCGCGGGGCGCTGGCGGCGCGGGGCGGCAGCTTGCGGTTGCGTCGCAAAATGCGATCGACCTGCGCCGCTTCTGCGCGGGGCAAAATAGCGGCATGGGTGTCGGGCACCACTTCGCCCGTGTAGTAAGTCAAGTCGCCGCGATAGACCGGGCTGGTGAGCCAGCGTTTGCCCGTGGAGCTAGAAATTTTCTTGTTGTATTTCTGCTGCAAATAGCGAATGCTGCCGCGCAGCGATCCATACAGCAAGAAATGGTCGAAGAAATCCTTGACCAGCGGGGCAGTCGTGCGATCCAGCAGGTAGCGGTCTTTGCCTCGTCGATAGCCATAGGGCGCTTTGCCGGGCGGCGGCTGGGCGTGGATGCGGTTGTGGGCGTGCCCCTGCTGAATCCGCTGGCGGTGCTGCTCTGCCTGGAGCGCCTGAAACTGCCGCAGGATGTCAGCCTGGGAGAGCGGAGGGGCGTCGGCAGGCGCGTCTGCCAACCGGAGGGGAATGCCCAGCGCGGTCAGCGAAGCGAGGCGATCGCCCACTGCTGTCACCGAATCGCCCAAGTCCGCCAGCCGCCGCACCAGCACTGCATCCGGCGGGTCTTGCTGGCAATCCTGCAAAAGCTGTTGCCATTGCGGTCGATCTGGTTGCAGGCGATCGCCCGGCGCAGGAACAGCGCGATCGCCCTCAGGATGACCCGCTTGACCATCCAATCCGGCGTAATCCTGGTACACTCGGGTTGCTGTCGTCCATGCCGCCAGATCCTTAAGGGATACCTTAAGTGATGCATTCGGTACAGTCTCGAACCGCAGATCAACGCAAGAATAAGCGATGATTTTCATGGTGTTTTTCCGAGCACCCTTGAAACCTCCTAAAATTATCGAATAATCCCGCCAGGACACGCCATGAGTTCCATCCTCCACTCGTCGGATGATGCGTTTAGCATCGGCACCGCCACAGAAGCCCGCGACGATCAGCCCCTTTCAGCCACTTCTGCCACTGATTTGTTCCTCCGCCATCGGCTGAAGCTGGTTGAAGAGCTGTGGGAGGCGGTGCTTCAGCAAGAATGTGGACAGCAGCTCGTCGATTTGCTTCAGCAGTTGCGCTCCGTCTGCTCTCCAGAAGGACAGGTGCCCGCAGAAGTAGAGGCGATCGCCCTGGCCGTGATTGAAAAACTAGACCTGAATGACGCCATTCGAGCCGCCCGCGCCTTTGCGCTCTATTTTCAGCTCATTAACATTGTCGAACAACACTACGAACAGCGGGGACAGCAGCAGCAATATCGCGCCTCCTATGATGTGGCCGCCAATTCAGAAGAAAATCAGCCGGAACCAGAACCCCAGTCGGCTGCCGGGTTAAATGCCGACCTGCTAGAGCGCAGTCTACAGGAAGAAACGGCGCTGCGGCGCGAAATGAGCACGTTTCGGGGGCTGTTTCCCAAGCTGGCCAGCCTCAACGTGCCGCCCCGCCAGATTCAGCACCTGATCGACAATCTCGATATTCGGCTGGTGTTTACGGCCCACCCTACGGAGATCGTCCGCCACACCATTCGCGACAAGCAGCGCCGCATCGCCAAAATCCTGCGCCAGCTCGACACTGCCGAAGACAGTATGCGGATGCTGGGGCTGTCGTCGTCTTGGGAAACCGAAACCCTGCGCGAACAGCTCACCGAAGAAATTCGCCTGTGGTGGCGCACCGACGAGCTGCACCAGTTTAAGCCGACGGTGCTCGACGAGGTAGACTATGCGCTGCACTACTTCCAGGAAGTGCTGTTCGACGTGATTCCGCACCTCTACTACCGCTTCCGGTCGGCGCTGGAAACCACCTTTCCGGGGCTGCATCCGCCCAGCTATAACTTCTGCAAGTTTGGCTCCTGGGTCGGCTCTGACCGCGACGGCAACCCCTCAGTGACGCCAGAAATTACCTGGAAGACTGCCTGCTATCAGCGCAACCTGGTGCTGGCAAAGTATATCCAGTCGGTAAAGCACCTGATCAATCTGCTCAGCCTATCTTTGCACTGGAGCGACGTGCTGCCCGACCTGCTGGAATCGCTGGAGCAAGACCAGGCGCAGATGCCCGAAGTCTACGAACAGCTCGCCATCCGCTATCGGCAGGAACCCTATCGCCTGAAGCTGAGCTACATCCAAAAGCGACTGGAAAACACCTGCGAACGCAGCCGCAAGCTCTACAACGGCGACTATTTCAACGACGAGTCGCCCGACTATAATCCCGCCACGCTCTACCGCTCTGGCGATGAGTTTTTGGCGGATCTCCAGCTCATTCGCAACAACCTGGAAGAAACGGGACTAACCTGCCGCGATTTGGAAAACCTGATCTGTCAGGTCGAAATCTATGGATTTAACCTCGCCCACCTCGATATTCGGCAAGAAAGCAGTCGCCATTCTGACGCATTGACGGAAATTGCTGAATATCTGCAAATTCTGCCCCAGCCCTATAACGAGCTGACGGAAGAGGCGCGATCGCTCTGGCTGGCTACCGAGCTAAAAACTCGCCGCCCGCTAATTCCGACCGAGCTGCCTTTCTCAGAAAAAACCTGCGAAACCATCCAAACCTTCCGCATGGTGCGCAAGCTGCATCAAGAATTTGGCCCCGCCATTTGCCAGACCTACGTGATCAGCATGAGCCACCACGCCAGCGACCTGCTGGAGGTGCTGCTATTGGCGAAGGAAGCGGGCATTTATGATCCCGCGACGGGCAGCAGCGCGATCAACGTCGTGCCGTTGTTTGAAACGGTGGAAGACCTGCTGCGCGCCCCAGCAGTGATGAAGGAACTGTTTGAACTGCCGCTCTATCGCGCCTACCTGTCGGGTGGCTATGCCGAGCGCCAGCAGGAAGAAGCCGGACAAATCGTCACTATTGCTGGTCGTGACAGCAATTTGCCCCAGCGAGCCTCGCTTCAGGAGATCATGCTGGGCTATTCCGACAGCAACAAAGACTCTGGCTTCCTCAGCAGCAATTGGGAAATTCACAAAGCCCAGCAGTCCTTACAGTCGGTTGCTGAAAGTTACGGCATTTCCCTGCGCATCTTCCACGGGCGCGGCGGCTCAGTGGGGCGCGGCGGCGGCCCGGCCTACGAAGCGATCCTGGCGCAGCCGGGGCGCAGTATCGATGGTCGCATTAAGATTACGGAACAGGGCGAGGTGCTGGCTTCTAAATACAACCTGCCGGAGCTGGCGCTGTATAACCTGGAAACCATTACGGCGGCAGTGGTGCAGGCCAGCCTGCTGCGCAACGGGTTCGACGATATCCAGCCCTGGCACGAAATCATGGAGGAGCTGGCTACGCGATCGCGATCGCACTACCGCGCCCTGATTTACGAACAGCCCGATTTTGTCGATTTCTTCCATCAAGTCACGCCGATCGAAGAAATCAGCCAGCTTCAGATCAGCTCTCGCCCCGCCCGTCGTGGCGGCAAAAAAGATCTGGGCAGCCTGCGGGCCATTCCCTGGGTGTTTAGCTGGACGCAGACCCGGTTCCTGCTGCCCTCCTGGTATGGCGTGGGCACGGCGATCGACGAGTTTATGCAAGAGGCCCCGGAAGAAAACCTGAAGCTGCTGCGCTACTTCTATTACAAGTGGCCGTTTTTCAAGATGGTGATTTCCAAATGCGAGATGACGCTATCGAAGGTGGACTTGCAAATTGCCAATCACTATGTACAGCAGCTTTCGCAGCCGGAAGACCGGGAGCGGTTTGATCGCCTGTTTGAGCAGATCCGCGACGAATATCATCTGACGAAAGGGCTGGTGCTGGCGATCGCCGGCCATGAGCGCCTGCTGGATGGCGACCCCGACCTCCAGCGCTCAGTCCAGCTCCGCAACAGCACCATTGTTCCCCTCGGCTTCCTTCAGGTGTCGCTGCTGAAGCGCCTGCGGCAGCACAAAACCAGCGCCGCCTCTGGCGTAATTCGCTCTCGCTATAGCCGGGGCGAACTGCTGCGCGGCGCGCTGCTTACCATCAACGGCATCGCCGCTGGAATGCGCAATACGGGCTGATTGCGTTAACCCCTGCTGAAACCCAAAAAGCCAGCCTTGTGTAGCCTAAAAAAACAGGACGCCCAAGGCTTTTTTGTGGCTTCATCTAAGCTAACTTCTATATGCCCTAGCCCCTAACCCCTGATCCCTAGCTATGGTCGATGGCTGCGGCGAAGTTCGGTAATCTGATCCGCCCGATCAAGAATTGAGTCTGGCATCTCCGGCCCCGTCAAAATCAGGTCAACCTGGCGGGGCCGGTTTTTGAGCAAATTCAAGACCTCTGCTTCAGGAATCAGCCCAAAGCCGATCGCCAAACTGAGTTCATCTAACACCACCAGCGCATACTTCCCAGACAGCACTACATCCTGCGTATGCTGCCACAAGGCTTGCAGCGCCTCGGCTTCGCCTTCTTCGAGCTGGGGCGTGTCAATGCAGCGAGGCAGGTCGCAGCGCAGCCAGTCGAGGTGTTGACCCAAGCGAACCGGGTGATGTTGCCCTTGGCCAATGCCACCTTTGAGAAACTGCACCACCAGCACTGGCGTACCTTGCCCTGCAATCCGTAGCGCCTGCGCCATGACGCTCGTAAAAAAACTGCGATGGGGACAGGTAAACACTTGAACCAGTCCTTCGACCGTGTGGGGCAGGGGGCGCGTGAGTTCAGAAACCGAGGTCTCAACTTGAGAAACCATGAATGCTGACCGATAGGGGAAACGGGAGCAAAGAAATCGCTTGAACGCAGGTCAAGCCAGGCAGTGCGATCGCCAAACAAAACAGCGCCAGACCAGTGAGCCGCCCAGTGAGCTGCTCGCACAAACCAACCCGCTAGATTGACGCAGCTAGCTTGAAATCGGCCTTGTTAAGCAACTGGAACAGAGGTTCACAAAACAAAATACAGCGTGATCTGCCGTGCTTTGCCTCTATAAAACACTACATCTGCGATCGCGTCAAGCGAACCTTGCGTCTTTTGATGTTTAGTTCTGTCCTGGTTGCGTCTGGCTGAATCAGGCCCATTCCACCTGCATCGTGGGCATCAGCCGCTGCAAGTTTTTGAGCGATCGCCCCTGCCAGATCACCGCTTTGCTACCCAAGATCACCAGCGCAATCTGGGGCTGCTGCCGCATCATGATGACAAACCGCGACAGCATATTAATGCCAGAACTGTTGAGAAATTCCAGCTTGCGCAAGTCGAGCCGCAGCGTTGGCGACACCTCGTCCGCAGAACGATCCGAAGGGACGGAGGCGATCGCCGCCTCCAGCAGTTGAATAATCGGTGTGTAGTCGAGCGTGCTGCCCAGGCTCAGAGATCCCTGAAACACCACGGTTGAGTTTTGTGGACTATGCCAAACACTATAGTCAGCGCCATTAATCTCAGTCATACCTAATTGAGCCGTCATGGATCATGTTCCCTCTAAATCAACGTTAATTCAAAACGCTCAATCCGCAGTCTCTATTCATACACTGCTATTCATACACTGCTAGCTGTACTTGGGTCGTGACCAGAACTTGCCCCTCTGGGAGGGGTTCAAACCGCCACCCCACCCGCGACGTATAATCATTCAAGATTGTTAAAATGCCCAGCCCAGAACCATCAGAGACAGTAGCGGCGTTGTGCTCCATCGTTTGGATATAGAGCGTCATGGGGTCGCTCTGGAGCAGCGTTTCAATATATCGCTGAAGTTGTTCTACTACCGCTGGGTGGGCGCAGTTTTGAGTGAGAAAAACTAGCCTCTGGGGGCAAAGCTGAACCGTTAGCACGACGGGCTGCTGGGGCTGGGGCAGACTGAACTTCATCGCGTTTTCTAGTAGCTCATTAGCGATGAAGGTAATACTGCTGACCAACTCGGATCGGGGATCAGTAATTCCCCCAGGTTTTTCAGCGCTGGTAAAAAATGTCGAAAAATAGTCTGCCAGAAACACGGCAGAAAGTCGATGAGTCCGCCAGCGATCGCGCATCGGCAGCGCACTCGGAGCAAACACAAGGGTCAGAGACTCAGCACTGGGAACCGTTTCCTCCTCAAAAGCGCCAAAGGTACGGACAGCAAGCACAGAACTCATAAAGATTCTCCTAGTGCCAGTTGCAGGCAGGCCACACACTACCCGAAACTTGACAGACCCAATTGCAAATACGATTCTGAGCAAATACGATTCTGAGCAAATATAGCTGCAATCGAAACCCGACTGTCAGCAGTATTCCCCAACCCCAAAACCGCTAATCGCAAAACCGCTAATCATAGTATGGGTGAACCGCGATCGCCCTTGTTCAGCAAAGCCACGGCGATCGGTTGCAGGACTTGTGAGTTCTGAGTGAAGTATCCCAAATTGTACGGTGGCATTTTTATAGACAAACGGCGTAAAACTACAGATAAATCATTGACTCATCCCAGTCTTTCAGCGCTAGTTAGCCTAGGGCGTGTCATCAATTCACCTCAGAATGCTTGAGGAATCGACACTATCGCGCCCGCCCCAGCAAGTCAAGCTAGGGGCTGAAACCCCTAAGAAACCAGTGTTTTG
>RFIF01000437.1 GCA_003695655.1 Cyanobacteria bacterium J069 | reverse complement strand
CAAAACACTGGTTTCTTAGGGGTTTCAGCCCCTAGCTTGACTTGCTGGGGCGGGCGCGATAGTGTCGATTCCTCAAGCATTCTGAGGTGAATTGATGACGCGCCCTAGAACGAATTTCTGCTTGCCGATTGCTGAGCTTTGTCAAAGTAGAGTGTCACAGTCAAGAAATAAAAAATTGGGCTTCACCCCTGAGTTCCCGAAAAAACCAGGCGTCGGTTGCCTGAAAATTATCCACAGAGCCAGACCGAGCAGCGGCTTGGTTTGCGGCTGCCTGCAACGGCGATTAATCTGTGGGTCGGCCCCGGTGGCCACACTTCAGCACTACACTATGACCCGATGGACGGCACGCTAATGCAGCTCCAGGGCGAAAAGCAGGTGATTTTGTTTCCTCCGTCCCAGCTTTATAATCTGTATCCCTTTCCGCTGCTCAACTATTTGCGCTACGGGATGAAGCGGCGGGCGCTCTATAGCCAGGTTTATCCCGATCGCCCTGATTTTGAATCATTTCCCCGCTATCGAGAGGCGCTGAACCATTGCCAGAGGGTGGTGGTGCACGAAGGGGAAACGCTATTTATTCCAGCGGGTTGGTGGCATGAGGTGACCAGTTTGGGGGCAGGCGCGGTGTGTTCGGTGAATCGTTTCTGGAATGTATTGCCACTGTCGCGGGCGCTGACAAGCTGGAGCAAGTGGAGAATTCATCTGGGCGTGGCGATGGCCATGCCGCATCTGGTAGCCAGTTTTGTAGAGGCGATCGCCAGCGCAGATCGAGAGCAAGCCCTGCGTAAGATCATGCAGCGGTTGTAGTCGGGACTAACTCCAGCCGATAGCGGTAAAGCGCAACGGGGCGATCGCCCGCCGTAAAATACTCAGGGTCTTGGGGCGACAGATAGATCGCCGTCACCTGATCGGCGGTGATGCGCGGCGACTCATCCGGATGCAGCCGATAGGCGGTGCTGGTTTCCACTGTGTTGAAATAAATCTGCGGCGCGCCCAAAAACTCCTGCTGAAACACCTCTGTAGTAATAAACTCCTCTGGGCTGGGCGTTTCTATCCCCCGCGCTACCACAGTAGACACTAGCTCTTTTGCCCCCAGCACGCTGTCCTCCGAGTCGTCGCGCAACAGCGTAATCTGGCGATTGGGATTTTTGGGGTCTACTTTCACCGAGAGCACCGGGCTTTTTTCGTCGGGTTTGTCCAGATAGGCTTTAGCCAGGTTTAGCCCATTAAAGGCGCGGTCGGCAACGATCTGCGGTTTGCCCAGCAGCGACGGCGGCAGCGGCAGCCCGCCAAAGCGATTGGGTAACGTGGCCACAAATCGCGCCTGAAAGGGGATAGGCTGGTTCAAGTACTGTCGATTGCCTGCAAACCCCGGCGTCACAATCTCGGGAGCCAGCGGTGCCGCCAAATCAACCAGGGCCGTAGTCACCTCCCAAGTGCCCTCAAACCAGTCAGGGTAGACCAGATCACCTTTGGCTGCGGGCAGCAGGGGTCTGCTCTGCCAGTCGGGAAATTGCTGGAGGCGATCGCCCAGCGGCCCGGCCTGCGCCACCAGGCTGCCGCCCATCCCCGCCAGCAGCCATAGCCCCAGCGCCAGCAGCAGGGGCAGCAGCGCCATTCCCTTGAGCACTCTTTGATGCAGCGGCCGGCCCCATTGTGGCAAGAAAATTTGTGGCAAGAAAATTCGTCCCAAGAAAATTTTTGGCAAGAAAACTCGCGCCTGAGTTTGAAGCGATTTCAAAGTTTGCCAGGGAGTCTGCGGAGAAACGCTAGGGAATGTTGCGATTCTGGGGGCGATCGCCCACTGTTTTAACACCGCCTTCACCTTGCACCTTCCTTAACATGCCGGGGTTTCTTGCAAACCTACCATACAATACAAGACCAGAAGATTTCTGAGCATTACGAGCTTTTGATCAGCCGCTCCGGCCGGGCGATCGCCACCAGCTAGACACTCTCCACCAAAATTCTCTGACGATCCCGAGCAATTCCCCCGAACCAAATCTCCTCACCACAAATCCCCTCACCATAAATCCCCTCACCATAAATCCCCTCACCATAAATCCCCTCACCACAAATCCCCTAACCACAAATTCTCTAAGTCCATCTGGAGGTCTACCGGGTCGAAGAGAACAAAATCTGAGATCAGCGGCAATATCAAAATCAGGCTCTATGGGCACAATAAGAATAAGCAAAAAGAATAGACAAAATTGCTCTATAGAATTGTTCTATGGAATCAGAAAGCGCCGAGATAGGAAATTGATTGCAATTTGGCAATTTGGCAATCAATTTTGCAATTTTTATTACAGGCATGTGTCCGCCGAGTGCGGTTTATGAATCAGGCTCAGTTTGAACAGTGGCTCCAGGCCCTCCCGCGCGATCGCATGTCTAGCAGCAACCTCGCAGCCCTGCTGCCGCAATCGGCTGAGGTCTTTGACGATCCGTCGCAGGTGTTGGCATGGCTCAACATTTTGCCCGTCGGAATCGCCATTTACACACGGGATGGCAGCGTTGCGTTTCTCAATCAGACGGCACAGCAACTTCTCTGTGCTGCTCCATCTGCTGCGCCTGACGCGGCTGGAGCGGCCGGGGCAAAACAGCAGCTCCCTGCATATCCGGTTTATCAAGCAGGTATGAAGTGGCTCTATCCACCCGAAAACTTACCCGCTGCCTGCGCCCTCCAAGGCGAAGTGTGCATCGCAGATGACCTAGAAATTCGGCAGGCGGAGCGGTGTGTGCGGCTGGAGGTGCGGGCTGTGCCGCTGCGCGATCAGCAGGGTGAAATCTTTGGCTGTGTTGAAGTGTTTCAAGACATCACGCTGCGCCACCAAACCGAGCAAACGCTAGTCAACCAAAACAATACGCTGCGCGCTGAAATCGCCCAGCAGGCCGAGGCCCTGCACCGCTGCCAACTAGAAACTCAGGCGCTGTTGACCGCGATTCCCGACCTAATTTTTCGAGTGAACGCTAAGGGCGTTTATCTGGAGTATCTCAAAACCAACCATCTGATTGATTTGGTGCAGCCTGAGGTCAATCCGGTCGGGCTGCACATTGCTCAACTACTGCCGCCGGAGGTGGCCCAGATCAAGCTGCGGTATCTAGAGCAGGCGCTGGCAACCCAGCAAATCCAGACTTACGAACAGCATTTCTGGTTTGGCGATCGCCTCCAGCACGAAGAAGTCCGCATCGTGCCCTGCGGCGAAAGCGAAGCGCTGACGATGATTCGCGATATGACGGGACACAAGACCGCTGAAGATGCGCTGCGCCAAAGTGAAGCCCGCTTTCGAGCCGCTTTTGACCACAGCGCTGTAGGCAGTTCAATTACGACCACGAGCGGGCAAATTCTGGCTGTTAACCGCGCCTGCTGCGACCTGCTGGGCTATAGCGAAGCCGAACTGCGATCGCTCACCTTTCAAGCCGTTTCCCATCCCCACGATTTGCCCACCGATCTGGCGATGGTGCGCCGACTGGTCGCCGGAGAGCAGCCCTCCTTTCAAATCGAAAAGCGCTACATCCGCAAAGACGGAGAGATTATTTGGGTGCTGCTCAGCGTGTCGCTGGTGCGAGATCATCAGCAGTCGCCGCTCTACCTGCTGGCACAGATGCAAAACATTACCCGCCAAAAGCAGGCAGAAGCCTTGCTAATTCAGGCCAACCAGGAGCTAGAAGCACTGGTCAACATTGACGGGCTAACGCAAATTGCCAACCGGCGTCGGTTTGACCAGCATCTCCAGCAAGAGTGGAATCGGCTGCTGCGAGAACAGCAGTTTCTCTCGCTCATTTTGTTCGATGTGGATGAATTTAAGCGCTATAACGACTGCTACGGTCATCAGGAAGGCGACGACTGTCTGCGGCAACTGGCACTGGCAGCCAAGCAAGTCGTAAACCGCCCAGCCGACCTGGTAGCCCGCTACGGGGGGGAAGAGTTTGGCGTCATTTTGCCGAATACGGATGCGTCTGGGGCTCGGGCGATCGCCGAAAAAATTCGCCTGGGGATTCAATCCTTAGGATTGCGCCACGAATGCTCTCGCGTGGCCCAAGTTATCACCGTGAGCATGGGCGTAACCAGCCAAATTCCGACCGCCAGGCAAACGGTAGAGGTGTTGATAGTGCAGGCGGATCGAGCGCTCTATAACGCCAAGCGACGCGGCCGCAATCAGACCGTGGTCTACCACGACTTCGCACCCTGAAGCTGGCAATCAAGATCTTAGTATCAAATTTAGAACCAAATCCAGGCGTCGCCCCACGATCGCAATCACAGACGGTACCTTTTCAACATTCCCTCAGCCTCGCGCCCCCAACTGAATTCCCAAAATCACATCACAATTCTCAAATAGGACTTACGCAGTTGGATGATTTTTCGCGGGCTGCGCCCGCGAAAAATCATCCAGAATCTATAAAACTCGTTTCAACT
>RFIF01000436.1 GCA_003695655.1 Cyanobacteria bacterium J069 | reverse complement strand
GAGAGAGGGAGAGAGGGAGAACGGGGGAGGGGGAGAGAGGAGTGCTGGCTGCTCCCTGGCTCCTAACCCCTGGCCCCTGAACCCTGAACCCTGACCCCTGATCCAGTCCATAGCCGAGCGACAGCGCTGCGACGAACATCAGGCCGATCGCCCCGTCGCCCAGGATGACTACGCGATCGCCCGCCTGGACATTCGAGCGGGAGAGTCCGTGCAGCACGCAGGCGAGGGGTTCGGTCATAGCGGCGATCGCGTCAGACATGCCAGCGGGGATGGGCAGCAAATTGTGCTGCACAATCGGCGCTGGAATATTGAGCAACTCAGCAAAGGTGCCGTTGTTAAAGGCGAGGTCGGTGCAGAGCGAGTATTCCTGCTTGTGGCAAAAGAAGCAGCCCATGCAAGGGGCGGAATTGTTGGCTACGACGCGATCGCCCACCTCCCAGCCCGTCACGCCCTCACCCAGCGCCACAATCTGCCCCGCGCCCTCATGCCCAAAGCGGGTGGGTGGCTTCAGCATCTTGGCATGGCCGCCCCGTCGCCACACTTTTAGGTCGGTGCCGCAGGTAGTGGCCGCCGTTATGCGAATCACCACTTCTCCGGGGCCGGGACTGGGCGGCTCCTGCTGCTCCAATCGCAAATCTTCTTGACCATAGAGAACGGCTGCCAGCATAACTTTCACCCAGAATTCACCGTGTTCATCCCCAGTCTGCTGGGTTGATAACTCATGGGAGCGATCGCCCCACATCCGTCATCCCACCAGAAAGACCCCAGTCTGCCCACATCCCTCCGCCTTCATCCCTCATCCTTCCTTCATGCCTGCTGCTGCAATTCTGCCCAGCGCGACTGGATTTCGGTAATTGAGAAAATGGCCTGAAACCCTAAGCCTTCCTGGTTGTATAAGTCGGCTGCGCCCTGGTGTCGATCGACCAGAGAAATAATGTGGTTGACGATATAGCCCGCAGCTCGCAGGCGATCGACCGCTTTGAGGGCCGACTGTCCCGTTGTCACCACGTCTTCTAGGACGATGACCGAGCTGCCCTCAGGCAAGACGGGCCCTTCGATGTAGGCCTGAGTGCCATGACCTTTGGCTTCCTTGCGGACGATTAGCGCGGCCAGCGATCGCCCTTCATAGGCGGCGACGACGCTCGTTGCCGTCACCAGCGGGTCGGCTCCCAGCGTTAGCCCGGCGACTGCAACCGCCGTTGCGGGAACCTGCGACAGCAGCATCCGTCCACAGGCCAGCCCGCCCCAAGGATGCAGCGTCACCAGCTTGCCGTTAATGTAATAGCGGCTGGTTTGCCCAGACGACAGGGTAAACTCGCCCTCTTGATATGCTGCTTCGCAAAATAAGTCCAGCAGAGATTGGCGCAGCGTGTCCAGGTCACAGGTGGCCACGACAACAGAGGGGTGCGGGCTAGGAAGTTGACGGGTCATGTTAAGTTAGGATGATCTTGAGAATCCAGGGTGCAGGGGTCGAACCTGCCTGAGGCGAATTATGAGTTCGCTGCCTAATCCGCTCGGCCAACCCTGGTCAGGCGCTATGCCAGCGCTAAGCATAAGCCCTTTGCTAACCCATTGTAATGTTGTTGGAATGCTGCGGCGAAGGATTTCGAGGATTGTGGTGCTGATTTTTCGCGCTGTTGATATTCTTGATTCTTAAAAGGCACTATCGGATTTAATGCGCCCCTTTGAGGCTGTTCTCTATTTCCCTGAGTTCTCCATGAAAATCAATTCAACAGTCGCACTCACACTAATTTTGCTGACTTTGATGGCAGGCGCAGGCGTGGTCAGCGGGGTCTGGGGATATACGTTGGGGCGTGAGGCGCTGCGTGGGGTAACACAGCCAGATGTGCGCCCGACCTCACTCGGCAGTGAAGCCGCTGGAGAACAGAGCAACCGCGATGAGATAATCATCATACCTGAGTCGAAAATTATCGAGGATGTGAAGAATCGCATGAACACCCAGCCCGCTCGTTCGAGTGCGCAGGAATCGCTGACTGGCAAGCTGACTCAGCTGAGCCGCCCCAACGAGCGAGGCTGGCTTGCGGGTCATGCTGAAACAGGGCGCGCGGCGAATCGCTCCGGGCGATGGTTTGGATGAGTCTTTGGTCTTGTCCCCGTTTTCGTTGCATCTGCGGATGATTCCTTTTTCTGTCTCAGTGGTTGCGGTTAGCGTTGTTCAGCCTCTTACAGCGTCCGGTATTTTGCTGCGGCTGCTAGCGGTGATTTTGCTGATCGCCATCAATGCGTTTTTTGTCGCGGCTGAGTTTTCGATTGTGTCGGTGCGGCAGTCGCGGATCAGCCAGTTGGTGATGGCGGGCGATGTGCAGGCTAGGACGGTGCAAGATTTGCAGCGGAGCTTAGAGCGGCTGCTGTCTACGGCGCAGTTGGGGATTACGCTCTCTAGCCTGGCGCTGGGGTGGATTGGCGAAAAGACGATCGCCGTGCTGCTGCAAGCTGGTTTGAATACACTGCCGCTGGGTGCAACGCAGCCACTGGTGGTGCCCCATGCGGTGAGCATTTTGGCAGCGTTTTTGCTGATCGCCTATTTGCAAATTGTGCTGGGGGAACTGTGTCCCAAGGCGGTGGCGCTGCTGTATCCAGAGCAACTGGCGCGATTTTTGGGGCCGCCCAGTTTGGCGATCGCCCGCTTTTTTAAGCCGTTTATCTGGGTGCTGAATCAGTCTACGCACTGGCTGCTGCGACTGGTGGGCATTCGCGACAGCAACCAGGGTTGGTATAGTCGCGTGACGACGGAAGAATTGCAGCTCATTATTCAAACCTCCAGTGAAACCAGTGGGCTGGAAGAAGAAGAGCGAGAACTGCTGAGCAATGCGCTGGAGTTTTCGGATGTGTCGGTGCAGGCAGTGATGGTGCCCCGCATCAGCATTGATGCGCTGCCCCAAGACGCGACGTTTCAAGACTTGCTGGATGCCGTGGCCGATACGGGACACTCGCGCTATCCGGTGATTGGCGACTCGCTAGACGACATCCTGGGGATTATTTATTTCAAGGAAATCGCTGCGCCGCTGGTGCAAGGACAGTTGACGCTGGAAAGCCCGATTACGCCGTGGGTGCGCCCGGCTCAATTTGTGCCCGAAAACCTGGAACTGAGTGAGCTATTGCAACTGATGCAGCGATCGCGCCAGGCATTGGTCATGGTGGTAGACGAATTTGGCGGCACTGCCGGACTGGTAACGCTGAAGGATCTGGCCTCGGAAATCATCGGCTATCCCGACGAACCGGAAACGCCCGAAGAGGAGCCGATGATCCAAAGATTGGACGACCACATGCTGTTGGTGCAAGCGCAAATCACGCTGGATGAGGTAAATGAAGAGCTAGATCTGAATTTGCCAGTGCTAGACGATTATCACCCCCTCTCCCCAGATCCTGTCCTCACCGATCTGTCTGTTGCTAGACTCCCAAAATCCATAAAACCAACGGAAGGGAAGCAAATGCTAGGAGTGT
>RFIF01000435.1 GCA_003695655.1 Cyanobacteria bacterium J069 | reverse complement strand
GCGGCGTTGGGCATTTTCCGCGCTGATATACAGCCGATCTTTAGCAATATCCAAATAGAAATTCGATAAATCCACCACGCAAAAGTTTTGCACCGTTTGGAAGAAGCGGAAAAACTCGTAGGACTGGAAGGCATCGGTGATGTCGGCAAAGACCTCCGTCATCCGGTGCAGCATGTAGCGATCCAGCTCAGGAAGCCGGTCGTAGGGCACAGCATCGGTGGCGGGATCAAAGTCATGCAGGTTGCCCAGCAGGAAACGGGCCGTATTGCGAATCTTGCGATACACGTCCGCCATCTGCTTCAGAATGTTTTTGCCCAGGGGCACGTCGGAGGTATAGTCCACCGACGACACCCACAGCCGCAGCACGTCTGCGCCGTAGGGCGGCTCTTCTTTTTGATTTTTGCCCCCTTCGATGACGATCGCCGGATCAACTACATTTCCCAAAGATTTGCTTTGCTTGCGGCCCTGCTCGTCCAGCGCAAAGCCGTGGGTCAGCACCGTTTTATAGGGCGCGTAGCCGTTCACCGCCACGCTGGTCAGCAGGCTAGACTGGAACCAGCCCCGGTGCTGATCCGACCCCTCTAAATAGATGTCTGCTGGGTAGTTGAGAAACGAAGAACGAGGAGTGAGAAGGCTATCCAAAGTTGCTTTAAGCATTTGTTCACCGTCTGCCCAATCAAGCTGCTCAGATCGCAAGTCTTGAAACTGACGTGAGCCTTTTTTTTCCCATGCAGCCAGTGCAAACGGTCTAATTTCTTCATCAAGAAGAGATGCAGAAGCCCTCCCTATGAATCTCTTTAAAAGATTAATAAGCCGCTGTTCTCCCTTTAGCCAATCTTGTAATTCAGCTTGCTTATCTTGGTTCTGAGGGCAGCCTTTATCCCTCCACTCAGCTCTAGAAAAAATTCTGATGGCATCTTCAGGAAGTTGTAAAGATGAAACTTCAGGGATACTCTTTTTTGCCTGTAAGACCGCCGCCCAGGAAGAACCCGAGTCAAACCACACGTCCATCGTGTCGAAGCCCCGGCGGTAGCTGCGGCCGTTGCTGCGGTAGGGTTCGGGCAGCAGTTCTGCGACCGACAGTTCCCACCAGGCATCAGAGCCTTGTTCGGCAAAGATTTTTTGCACATGGCCGATGGTGTCGGCATTCAGCAGCGGCTCGTTGGTTTCCTCGTCATAAAACACGGGGATCGGCACGCCCCAACTGCGCTGGCGCGAGATGCACCAATCCGAGCGATCGCCCACCATGGCTGTAATCCGGTTTTCGCCCTGTGCCGGGATCCACTCCACCGACTTGATCGCCTCCAGCGCCGCCTCGCGGAAGCCCTCTACCGAAGCAAACCACTGCTCCGTAGCGCGGAAGATGGTCGGCTTCTTTGTCCGCCAGTCATAGGGATAGCGATGGCCGTAGTCTTCTTCCTTCAGCAGCGATCCCGCTTCCCGCAGCGCCTTGATCACCGCCGCGTTGGCATCGCCCAGCACATTCAGCCCTGCAAAGGGCCCCGCCTCCGCCGTGAAGTTGCCCTCATCATCCACAGGCGACAGCACAGGCAAGCCATAGCGCTGACCCACAATAAAGTCGTCCTGACCATGCCCCGGAGCCGTATGCACCAGGCCCGTGCCGGATTCCGTAGTCACGTAGTCGCCGCCAACCACGACCGGACTTTCGCGGTCAAACAGCGGATGGCGATAGGTAGAAAACTCCAGCGCCTTGCCCGCGATTTCTGCCTGCACGCTCAGCGCCGTGCCAAACACCTGCGTCAGCCGCTCCACTAGCTCCTTCGCTACGAGCAGATGCGTGAACGGCACGCCCAATTCATCCTTCAGCCCGCCGCCTTCATCTTTCACGACGACATAGGTCAGGTTGGGATTCACCGCCACCGCCAGGTTTGCGGGGATCGTCCAGGGCGTAGTCGTCCACACTGCCACGCCCAAGTCGCCTAGATAGGGTTCCAGCGCCTTTGCCCCGTCGCCCAGGCTAACGACAGGAAACGCGGCGTAGATACTGCGAGAGATATGCCCTTCGGGATATTCCAGCTCAGCCTCCGCCAAGGCGGTGCGAGAACTGGGACTCCAGTGGACGGGCTTGTAGCCGCGATAGATATAGCCCTTTAGCACCATCTGCCCAAACACGCCGATCTGGGCAGCTTCGTAGTCGGGCGTCAGGGTTAAATAGGGATGATCCCAGTCGCCCCAGACGCCATAGCGCATAAAGCTGGCACACTGCTGCTGCTGCTGCTCTATGGCCCAGGCTCTAGCGCGGCGACGCAACTCGATGGGCGTCAAGTTTCGCCGCTCGTCAGGCTTCATAGCTTGCAGCACCTTTAGCTCGATGGGCAGCCCGTGACAGTCCCAGCCGGGGATGTAGCGCACCTTGCGTCCGTTCAGCAGTTGAAACTTGTTGATCGTGTCCTTCAGAATTTTGTTCATGGCGTGCCCGATGTGCAGCGCGCCGTTGGCGTATGGCGGGCCATCGTGCAGCACGTAGGGGTCGCCGGGGTTAGACTGCGACAGCTTTTCATAAATTTGGTGATCAGCCCAAAACTTCTGAATTTCTGGCTCGCGCTTGGTGGCGTTGGCCCGCATATCGAACTGGGTTTTGGGCAGGCTGACCGTATCTTTGTAGCTTCCGGGTTCTGTCGCTGTCACGGCGGTTGCAGGGTTAAAAGAACTGTAGGTTTATCGAACCATTATCAACCAGGGTTGGGCAAGTCGGTGGGGATTTTCCGCAAAACTACCCGGTCGGGTCAGGCAGGTGGAAAAAAGCTGCCGATGTAGATTTGGCGCTGCGTTGGGGCGATCGCCCGTTTACTCAGTAGATGCAAGTAGGTAGATTTGAGTAGATTAGAGTATCTAAGCAAGTCCCTTCCAGTCCCCTTCTTGACGCTCACATTTGGCGGGCGATCGCAGTCATGGCTGGTGTATCTCAAGCATTTCCGCAGCTTTCTCAGCAGCTTGCTCAGCATCCTTCTTGGGCACTTGCCGCGATGTTCCCGGCGTTTCGCCAGGGGCAGGTGGATCGGTTTTCCCGGAGTCGTCTGGCTCAGGGTCGAGCCGCTTCTCTTTTGATCAGCCCGGATGTGCTGACACCGCCGCGATCGCAGCACCGCCCCTCAAAAGCAGCAACCTTGCGACCCAACTTAACGTTGCGCGGTCGCCTCAGTCATCAGGATGCACACCATCCGCTGCGCAGCGGTCGGTTTGCAGATGACTTTGTAATCAGCGGTGGCAAGACCGAGCGGCGCATCGAAATTCGGCTGCGTTCCAGGGCGTTTGATGCCTATCTGGAACTAATTAATGATCGCACAGGCCGTTCTATCCTGTTTGGCGACGACATCAGCACGCGCAATACCAACGCCCGCATGGTGTTTATGCTCAAGGCGGGCGATCGCTATCGCGTGCGTGTCAGCAGTGCATCCAGGGCAGAGGCGGGTGACTACACCCTCGTCAGCGCGACGATGCCCACGGCTTTAGCCGGGTTCAACTTTTACTATGGCTATGGTCGCGTGGATGCGGCCCAGGCTGTGGCGCAGGCGCTGGGACAGCCGACCCGTTTAGAACGGACTGCGGTTGGGGCGGCGCTCAGTGTTGGCCCACCGAATCGGTCTGGATATTCCGATTACTATCACCGACCGCTTGATCAGATCAACGCTCCCAATGTCTGGAAGCAGGGCGTTTGGGGGCAGGGGATTACGATTGCGGTGATCGATGATGGTGTGGATTTCTCACATCCAGAACTTGCCAGTAGCCGCTGGATTAACGCGGGCGAAATCGCTGATAACGGTATCGACGACGACGGCAACGGGCTAATCGATGATGTGTCGGGTTGGAATTTTGTAGATAGAACCAGTCAGCCTGTGCGTCAAGAGGTGGGGAACTCTGGCGAGCACGGCACCCACGTTGCTGGAATTATCGCCGCCGCCAACGATGGCAAAGGCATTACGGGCGTGGCTCCAGCAGCAAAAATTATGGCGCTACGAGCGATCGCCCCCACCACCGACACCCGCAGCCCCAAATTTGACACAGACCTGGCTACCAGCATCACCTACGCCGTCAACCACGGGGCGCGCGTGATTAACCTCAGCCTTGGCAACTATACAGGCGACCCGGCGATGACGAACACCTACGCAGCGCTGAAATTTGCTGCCGAGCGGGGTGTGGTCGTGGTGGCCGCCGCCGGCAACGAGCGCGAAGATTTAGGCACGGTGCTGCCGATTCAGCCAGCGCTCTATGCGCGGGAAGGGCTGGCGATCGCCGTGGGGGCGCTGGAGCGCGATCGCCGCATGGCCACCTTCTCGAACCCTGCTGGGGATCGGCCCTACCCGTTTGTGGTGGCCCCTGGCACAGACATCTATTCCACCGGGATCGCGGGGGATTATCTCTATAAATCCGGCACATCGATGGCGGCTCCCTACGTGGCGGGCGTAGTGGCGCTGATGCTAAGCGCTAACCCTAAGCTGACTCCGACAGAGGTCGCCAGCATTTTGACAGAAACGGCGAATGCGGCGGGAATCGACGTTATCTGAGAGATATTAAATGTCCCAAATGACTGACGGGGACTGTATCAAAGCAAGATGTTACTTTGGGCACATCACTGGGTATTCCTGGTATTAAGACGCAAAAAATCTGCTGGGGATTGGACGCATGGAAATCTTAGCTTCCTTGCTAATTGGGATCATCATTGGCTCTGTGATAACTTATGTTGTTTTGACCAGGTCACGGCAAAGCGAAACTGCCCAAAAATATGAATCACAAATCCAGCTTCTTAAAGAGCAGCATCAGCAAGAGATAGCAGCAATAAAGGATATTTATGGGAGCTTGACTAGTACGAGTATTGTTTCAGAATTTCCCCCGTCGAACAAAGCCTACAGCGTAGAAGATATTCGAGAAACATATCCAAAAGCCTACGCTGCGTGGACTAAGGATGAAGATAGACGCTTGTGGCAGCGCTATCAGCAGGGTGCAAAAATCAACGACTTGGCACAAGAATTCCAAAGGAAGCCAGGTGCAATTCGCTCTCGACTCAAAAAATTAGGTTTTGAGCGGGCGATCGCACCTTAAGCAATATTTCCTATGAAAAATACCGCACTTTTTGGATTCTCAATGTTTAAGCTTTGGCGCTGCGGATAGCTTCGATGATTTGCAAATTGGCCTTCGGGAACGGGAACTGATCCAGCTCTGCCACCGTGACCCAGCGCACCTCGTCGCACTCGATCGGCTGCGGGTCGCCGCTGAGGTAGCGGCAGTGATAGACATTTAGGGTGACGCGGAAATGGGTATAGGCGTGGTCGATGGTGATCAGGCGATCGCCCACTTCGATCTCAATACCTAGCTCTTCCTGAATCTCGCGGCGGATGCAGTCTTCCACCGTTTCACCGGGTTCAATCTTGCCGCCCGGAAATTCCCACAGCCCACCTAGTAAACCCTCCGGCTTGCGGCGATCGATCAAGATATCGCCCTGTTCATTCCAGATCACCGCCACGCCGATTTGCTTGTGAACTAGTGGGGCACGCGTTTCCGAAATCGGCAATTCGTTTTGCATGGTTCGCTGGTAGGCAAGACAGTGGGGCTGCCAGGGGCAGAGGAGGCAGGCGGGCTGGCGCGGCGTGCAGCAGGTCGCGCCCAGATCCATCAGCGCCTGGTTAAAATCTCGCGGCTGCTGCGGATCGAGAATTTCTTCTGAAACCTGCCAGAGCCGGGGCAAGGCGCGGTTGGGCGGCACCGCTAGCGCCAGCAATCGAGCCAGCACCCGCTTCACATTACCATCCAGAATGGGCACGGGTTGGTTAAATGCGGCACTGAGGATGCCCCCGGCGGTAGTGCGGCCGATGCCAGGAAGGGCCAGCACCGTGGCTAAATCGGCAGGAAATTGACCGCCGTATTGTGCCGTAACGACTTGCGCGGCGCGGTGCAAATTG
>RFIF01000434.1 GCA_003695655.1 Cyanobacteria bacterium J069 | reverse complement strand
GCTTCAAAGCTGGGGTCTGGGGGCAGCGGGTCAGGGGGTTGCCAATTTGGGTGGCCCATCGGCGTGCTGTCGCGGCTAGGCATCTTCGGGCTGGGCGGCGATGTCTAACACTCCGTCGCCTGTTGCTTCTGGCAGGGCGATCGCTCGTCCCGTCCGCTCTCGCCACCAGGCCAGCAGCGAACTGGCAACAAAAATACTGGAATAGGCTCCTGCCAAAAATCCTAAAATCAGCGCCAGGGCAAAGTATTTCAGCGTTTCGCCGCCAAATAGGAAAATTGCGACCAGACTTAAAACCGTCGTCAGGGTCGTATTAATTGATCGCGTCAGGGTCTGGTTGACCGCTTCGTCCACAATCTCGTTAATATGTCGTCCTGGGTTGGCTTTAATCGTCTCGCGGATGCGGTCATAAATAACCACCGTGTCGTTGACCGAGAACCCCACAATCGTCAGCAGCGCCACAATAAACAGGCTATCCACCTCGACGCCCAACACCAGCCCCAGAATGGCAAACAGCCCTACCGTCACAAACACATCGTGCAGCAGCGCCACAATCGCAAACAGGGCATAGTCAAACTGAAACCGCAGGCTGAGATACACCATAATGCCTGCAAAAGACGCCAGTAGTGCCAGCAGCCCGGATGTGAAAATCTGCCGCCCCAGGGTAGGGCCAACCGTGTCAATCTGGGTCGCCGCTGGATCAAACTTGCCCAGCTTTGCCTCTAGCGCTTGTAATAGCTCGGTGCGCTGATCGACTCCCAGCGTTGAGGTTCGGAGCACCAGCGCAGCTTGCTCTGTTCCTGCCACCTGAATGCTACTGTTGCCCAAGCCTTGCTCAGTGAGCACCGTCCGCACGGCCGCCGGATCAATGGGCTGTTCACAGCCACCGCCGCGGGCACAGGCTAGCTCAAGCTGCATCCGCGTGCCGCCCACAAAATCCAGGCTGGGCCGGAGCGGCGCACCCAAGTTTTGCCAGGAGATAAACATCGCCGCCAAGCCGCTGAGGATGAACGCGGCGGAGATGATCCACCAGAGGTTGCGTTGTTTAATGACGTGCAGTTTCATGGAGTCGCCTTTGCCGAGCGTGCGGCAGGGGTGTACGGCAGATTAGCAGAGAGTCTGAGAGGTTGGTTGGGAGAAGAGAGATTGGGAAACGGCGGCGCACTGAAGCTCAGGTTGCAGATGGGCGCTTGGCGGGTGTACCCGTCAGCCCTGGGCAGTAGTATTCGGGCTTGCGCAGGCTAGGCAAAGACAGAGCCGTAAACAGCAGCGTGCGGCTGCATGTCAGGGCTGTAAACATGCTGACCAGAACGCCGATCGCCAGTGTTAGGGCGAAGCCTTTGACCAGCCCCACCCCCAACCAAAACAAAGCAGCACAGGCGATTAGCGTGGTTACATTACTGTCGAGAATGCTAGAAAAGGCGCGGTAAAAGCCGGACTCGACCGAGCGATAGAGGGTTTTGCCAGCCCGCAGTTCTTCACGGGTGCGCTCAAAAATCAGCACGTTGGCATCCACCGCCATGCCGATGCTGAGGATGAAGCCGGCAATGCCTGGCAGGGTCAGCGTGACGTTGAGCAAGTTAAATAGTGCCAGGGTGAGCAGGGCATAAACCACCAGGGCAATGTCTGCCAGTAGCCCCGGCAGACGGTAATACGCCACCATAAAGATCAGGACGAGGATTAGCCCGGCGATCGCCGCATAGATACTCCTTTGAATACTGTCGCGACCCAGGGTGGCGCCAACAGTGCGGTTTTCAACGATTTCCACGGGCACAGGCAGCGCACCGCTCCGGAGTTGCAGCGCCAGCTCCCCTGCCCGCTGTGCATCAAAGCCGCCGCTGATACTGGCTCGCCCCCCGGCGATGCCCGTTTCGGCATATTTCACGTCTACAGTGGGGGCGCTGAGCAGGTCGTCGTCCAGGAAGATGCCCAGGCTGCGCCCTGTACCTGCAACGGCTTTGGTCATCTCGGCAAATTTCTGGCCGCCCTCATCGTTAAACTCTAGCCCCACTTCCCAGGCGTTGCCGCTGATTGGCTGGGCGTAGGCATTTCTCAGCATGTCGCCCGTCAAGCCAACCTTGTCAAACAGGCCGGCGATCGCCTGATTGCTGCGTTCAATAGCGGCCCGATTTTCGGCTATCTCCGCCGGGTCGGCATTATTGACTTCTAGATTTGCCTGCTGCACCAGCAGCCCTTGCAGCACGTCGTATTCTGCGCGCAATTGCGATTCACTGCCCGCCCGCTGCTGACGAAAATCTAGCTGAGCCGTGTCGCCTAGCACGCGCTCTGCCTGAGCTGGGTCGCTAACGCCCGGAAGCTGCACCAAAAGCTGCGTGTCGCCCACCGTCTGCACCAGCGCTTCTGACACGCCCAGCCCGTTGACGCGCCGCTCCACCACAGCCCGCACGCTCTCCATTTTCTCTGGCGTAATTTCGGGAACCTCCGCTGTCGGGCTGACCTGGAGCGTCAACTGTGATCCGCCCCGCAGATCCAACCCCAGGTTCAAAGGACGCTGCGTCAATAAAAT
>RFIF01000433.1 GCA_003695655.1 Cyanobacteria bacterium J069 | reverse complement strand
TTAAGGGTTGGGGAAAGCCAAAGAGGATTCTGACTTTTGCGCATCATCTCCCCCTCATCTCATCATCATCATTCTTCCCAACACTTCATCACCCCAATACTCCATTACCCGGCTGCTCCCGCCACCACCACCTGCTGCGTTAGCACTTCAATCGCCGCCTGATACTGCTCGTCGGCGTCGGTGGCAACCTGTTCGCGGCTGGTAATGCTGAGCGGAACCGTGCGATCGGGTTCGATGCCAAGGCGATTGATGTCGCGATGGTTGGGGGTTTCGTAGCGGGCGATGGTGACCGCCAGCCCAGAACCGTCTGAAAGATTAAACAGGGACTGAATCAATCCCTTACCAAACGTCTTTTCGCCGATGAGCTGAGCGCGGCCATTGTCTTGCAGCGCTCCGGCAAGAATTTCGCTGGCGCTGGCGGTGCCTTGGTTGACCAGGACGATCAGCGGGTCGTCGGTCAGTGGGTCCGATAGGGCGCTAAAGCTGTCTTGAATGCCGTCGCGGTTGACGGTGTAAACAATCGTGCTGTCGCGCAGCCACAGCCGCGCAATGTCGATGCCCGCTTGCAGCAGACCGCCGGGATTGTTCCGCAGGTCGAGGACATAGGCATTGGCGTCTTGCTGCTCCATGCGAGCAACCGCGTGGGCCACTTCTTCGGCAGCGTTGGCGCTGAACTGCGTCAGGCGGATGTAGCCGACTTTGGTGCCGTCGGGCTGGGGGCGAAACTCGGCATAGACGGGGTTAATCGTGATGCGATCGCGCACCAGCTCGACATCCCAATTCCGAGTATCTTCATCCCGCGCCACCGTCAGCACCACGCGACTGCCGGCCGGCCCGCGCATCCGTTCGGCGGCTTCGTCCAGCGTCAGGTCAGTGGCGGGTGCACCATCTATTTTCAGAATGCGATCGCGCGGTTGCAGCCCGGCCCGATCGGCTGGCGACCCTTCGATCGGCGTAATCACGCGCAGATCTCCTGTATCTGGGTCTTGGGCAATTTGCAGGCCAACGCCGCTCAGTTCACCAGAGGTATTGGTTTGCAGGCTGCGATATTGATCCGGTTTCAGCAGACGGGTATAGGGGTCATCCAATCCGGCCAGCATCTGCTGAATCGCCGTGTAGGTGTCTTCTCGCTTGAGTGGAGCCTGCTTCAGCACCTTTTGCCGCACCAGCCACCAGTTCTGATGGTTAAAGGTGCTGTCTACATAGGCGCGATCGACAATTCGCCACACTTCATTCAGCAGCTTTTGCTCATCTGTCAGGGCGTGCGCAGGTTTAGCTCCGACATTCAGCACCAGAACACTCGCCAGCAGCCAAACGAGCACAACCGCAACTAGCCTGTTTAATCGATGTTTCATATACATATCTTAATGTTCAACTCAGACTGGTGCCCATGCCTCGCCCACCCGCTTTGGGGCACAGGCTCTGAGTCTTCTTATTATCGAGTAATTATCGAGCAAGTCCGCCATCCTAGCAGAACAGCGGGTCTTGATCACGTCCTGTAGAGCGAGTCGTGCCCTCGAAAAGGCTGAATGAAACCTGTACCAGATCATGGTTACAGCGTGAAAACTGATGAGTAGCTATGTTACATTCTTTAGAAATGGCACTAGATCTTCTTTTTGGAATTCTTGCTTCATGTTTACAAAGCAGGTAACTGACTCAAAAGCATACCAGTGGTTTCAAGAGCGGCTGGAAATCCAGGCGCTAGCTGATGACATCAGCACCAAGTATGTTCCCCCCCACGTCAATATTTTCTACTGTCTGGGTGGCATCACCCTGACCTGTTTCGTGATTCAGTTTGCCACCGGGTTTGCAATGACGTTTTATTACAAGCCGACGGTGACGGATGCCTTTGCTTCCATCCAATACCTCATGACCGAGGTCAACTTTGGCTGGCTGATCCGCTCCATTCACCGCTGGTCTGCCAGCATGATGGTGCTGATGATGATTCTGCACGTCTTCCGAGTTTATCTGACCGGCGGCTTCAAAAAGCCCCGTGAGTTGACCTGGGTGACGGGTGTGATTCTAGCCGTGATTACTGTTTCCTTCGGCGTGACGGGCTATTCTCTCCCCTGGGATCAGGTGGGCTATTGGGCGGTCAAGATCGTGTCCGGTGTGCCCAGCGCGATTCCCGTTGTGGGCGATCAGATTGTGGAGTTGATGCGCGGTGGCGAGGGTGTGGGTCAGGCAACGCTGACTCGTTTCTACAGCCTGCATACGTTTGTGCTGCCTTGGTCAATTGCCGTGTTCATGCTGCTGCACTTTCTGATGATTCGCAAGCAGGGCATTTCTGGGCCGTTGTAGGTTTGAATATTTTGGAGGGGCGATCGCCCTGCCAACTTTATACAAATCTTCTAGACTGCTGAAATTCAGTTAACTGCTGTTTGAAATCTCGAAAGTTTCTTTCCCCTCTGTTCGATCCTTGGTGCTTAGGAGAAACCTCACTATATGGCAACCATCAAAAAGCCGGATCTCAGCGATCCCGCATTGCGCGAGAAACTCAAGAAGGGCATGGGTCACAACTACTACGGTGAGCCTGCCTGGCCCAACGACCTGCTCTATATCTTCCCCGTGGTGATTTTTGGCACCATCGGCTGCTGCGTGGCGCTGGCTGTGCTCGACCCCGCCTTGGTGGGCGAGGCGGCTGACCCCTTCGCAACGCCGCTAGAAATTTTGCCGGAGTGGTATCTCTATCCGGCGTTCCAAATTCTGCGGGTTGTGCCGAATAAGCTGTTGGGTGTGGCTCTGCAATCGGCGATTCCCCTGGGGCTGATGCTGATTCCGTTTATCGAAAGCGTAAACAAGTTCCAAAATCCCTTCCGCCGCCCGGTGGCTACTACTGTGTTTCTGTTTGGGACGCTAGTGACCCTGTGGCTGGGCATCGGCGCGACTTTCCCCATCGATAAGTCTCTGACGCTGGGCCTGTTCTAGGTTATAGACTTATAGACCTTTCTAGTTTCTAGCTAGTTTCTAGAAGGTCTTGATAGGAGTCGGCAAATTTAGTCTATTGGGCGATCGCTCTATTTACAGGGATGCTGCTGGCATCTTGGTAAAATGGGCGATCGCTTTGTATTAGGGCACTTTGTATTAGGGCACTTTGTATTAGGGCACTTTGTATTAGGGCACTTTGTATTAGGGCACTTTGTATTAGGGCACTTTTTATTAGAGCACTTTTTATTAGGGCACTTTGCTCAGCCCGATTGCCGAATCAAAAGATGCTCATTCTTCAGCCCATAGGCAGTGGCAGGGGTACACAAACTGAAGTAAACTGCCAGAGATGCTTTGCAAATTTTTTAAAGTTTTGTGGATGTAATTCAGCAGCGAGAGCGACTGGTTGTTCCCAGCCAATTGACAGCTCTAAACCCCATCCAGGAGTGGTTTAGGCAGTTTTGTTTGCAAAACGAGGGGCGCTATCCCTGGCTTGTGCGGCAGCTTGATCGGCTCAATCTGGCCCTGGCAGAGGGTTTTACGAATGCCGTGCGCCACGCGCATCGGGGACTGCCTCCGGAAACGCCGATCGAAATCGGTCTGTCGCTCCGAGAAGATTGGATTGAGATCCAGATTTGGGACTGCGGTCGCCCCTTTAATCCGGATGCGCTGAAAGAACCCCGCCCCGGCACCCTGCAAGCGGGGGGCTATGGCTGGTTTTTGCTGCGGCGCTTGACCGACCGCGTCTCCTACGATCGCTACATCGACGGCCGCAACTGTTTGCAACTGGTAACCTACGGCTTCAAGCATCCGGCTTAGGTTCGGCAAGTCCGTCCACTTAATAGCTGTGCCGCTTCTCGAAGCCGCCATGTCGGCTCAATTGCTCAAGGAGCGTTCCCCAGAGTGGTAGCCTGTAGAGTTGATGTGTGTTGTAAAGGAAGGATTTATGAGCGAAGACGCCGTCAAGGTCATGAAGCAACAGGTGGGTATCGCCGCAGCTCAGCGGGTGCAGTCTGGCTCCATTGTGGGATTGGGCACCGGGTCTACGACAGCCTTTGCAATTGAGCATCTGGGCGATCGCCTCAAGTCGGGGGATCTGCAAGATATTAAAGGCATTCCCACCTCGTTTCAGGCGTCGGTGCTGGCAAAGAAATACGGCATTCCCCTGGTGACGCTGGACGACGTGGAGAAAATCGACATTGCCATCGACGGAGCCGACGAAGTTGACCCCAACAAGGTGCTGATTAAGGGCGGCGGCGCGGCCCACACCCGCGAAAAAATTGTCGATTCCCTGGCAGATATTTTCATTGTGGTGGTGGACAGCACCAAGATCGTGGAGACGCTGGGTTCTACCTTCCCGCTGCCGATTGAGGTGCTGCCTGTGGCCGTGGCCCCCGTCACCCGCGCCCTGGAAGCGCTGGGCGGCAAGCCTGAGCTGCGCCTGGGTATCAAGAAAGATGGCCCGGTCATCACTGACCAGGGCAATATGATTTTGGATGTCACCTTTGCCAGCATCCCCAACCCTGCCGAGTTTGAGAAAACGCTGAACAATATTCCCGGCGTGCTGGACAATGGGCTGTTTGTGGGGCTGGCGGATGTGGTGCTGATTGGCGAAATCAAGGACGGCGAGCCGATCGTCCGCGAACTCTAACCCCAGCCTATGCCCCCCGATCGCCCTTCTTCTCGCAAAGCCAAGCCACCGTCGCCGCCGCAAGACTCTGACCCGGCTTTGCCCGAACTCTCGGCAGAGCGGTTTCCAGTCGTTGGGATTGGCGCTTCGGCGGGCGGGCTGGAGGCGTTTACTCAGTTGCTCAGCCATGTGCCGCTGGATACGGGCATGGCGTTTGTGCTGGTGCAGCATTTAGACCCCAGCCAAAAAAGTCTGCTGAGTGAGATTTTGGCGCGCACGACCCGGATGCCCGTGCATGAGGCGCAAGAGGGCATGGCGATCGCCCCCAACCGGGTCTACGTGATTCCGCCCAATGTTTCAATGACGCTAGTACAGGGGTGTCTCCACCTGACAGTGCGAGAGCGGGCACAAAAAGTCAGCAAGGCGATCGACACTTTTTTTCATTCCCTGGCAGCAGAGCGCGGTGATCGGGCGATCGCCGTGGTGCTGTCTGGCGGGGATGACGACGGCACGCGGGGACTGGAAGCCGTCAAAGCTGCTGGCGGCATCACCTTTGCCCAGTCCGAAGACTCGGCCCAGGTGAGCAGTATGCCTCACATGGCGATCGCCTCTGGGTTGGTCGATTTTATTTTAGACCCAGAGGCGATCGCCGCCGAGCTGGCCAACATCAGCCGCCATCCCTACGTCACCACGGCCGCGCCCAGCCCGCCCAAAGAAGAGCCGCCCGAACAAACCGACGCAATCTCCACCATTTTTGCCCTGCTGCAATCCAGCTTTGGGGTCAATTTCACCCATTACAAGCGCACCACGCTCCAGCGGCGCATCCTTCGGCGCATGGCGCTGCACCGGCTGGAGCGGCCAGATGAATATACCCGCCATCTCCAAGGCAACCCCACCGAAGTGCAGGCGCTCTACGAAGAGATCCTGCCTGGTCAAGAAACAGGTAGAACAGCTCCAGGGCAAAATTGACGTAGCCAATCATCAGGACTGGCTTACCTTTACCGTCCAACTCCCCTGGCAAGTCTCTCCGCTGGGCCGCCCCCCAACCGCTGCCTAGGCCGGCTTCGAGAAATGGTTGATCTGGCGGGCAAAGAGCTGGGACTTGAGACCATATTCGATCGCCTCCAACACGCGAATCACGCCCGTCGTGTTGATCATTTCGGGACTTTTGCCAGCGCGCTGGGCGGCCTGCATGGCCTTGTCTGTCAGTTTGTGGCTGGTATAGCCCGTCATAATCAGCACCAGGTCGGCGCTGGAGATATGGCTCTCACACTGTTCCGCAATTTGGGGGCCCGCCTGCGCCGTACACCACACCAGCTCCACTTTGGACTCTCGGAGGCGGTTGCGGACGGCCGTTTCCAGGCGATCATGTCCGCCAAAGATCACGACTTTGCCTTCGAGCTGGGTGTAGGGATTCGGGCGTTTTTCGGAGGTGCGATGGCGGACGCGGGGCTGTACGTTGGGCGCACGCTCGACGCGAGAGCGGTTTTCTAGCGCCTTGTTGTAGATAAAGATCAGGGTTTGTTCGTGGCTGCCGCGCAAACGGGCGACAGGGCCTTCTTCGCTGTAGGCGTTAATTTGCTCAATCAGTCGTTCGACCACTTCCTCCAGGGCGTTGATCGCCTTCAGGTCGTGAATGTAGCCGCGAATGGCGATCGCCGCATCGGTGGCGTTATAAAAATCTTCCTGCTCCGCAATCATATCTAGCAGGTCATCTCTCAGCGCCAGCCGCCACCGTGAAGCTTGCTCTGCCACCCGCTCATCGATCAGCCGTTCTTCATTCAAAATCATTTGGCGATCGACCATCTGGCTGGCTAAATCGGGCGCATCTGCGATTTTTTGGCGGAGATCAGCGGCCTTTTCTTCAAGCTTGGTGCGGGTCACACTGTCTGAAAAATCGCCTGGCTCAAACTTAGACAGCATGTGCTCAGTTTCTTGCAGCAATGGCTCTAGTCTTTGGCGAATTTCGATGACTTTTTGCTGAATCTGTTCATCTCGCTGTTGCTGTAACCGTTTTTCTTCCAGTTCTATCTTTGCTAAAGATAATAAATCTTTGACGGATGACTCAAGGTCATCTAAATCTGTAATCTCCATACTGCTTGTCTCCGAGACAATAAGAATTTAATTTTAGGGGCTATTGACTAGAAGGTTATGGGAGGATCTTGAGCATTTCTAAAGTATTCCCAACAAGTATTCCTAACAAGTATTCCCAACATCAACGTTCAAAAGTTCTCCTGAGATTCCTTGGGGTACACTAATCAAGATCGAGAAGAGATCGGGAAAACCCAGCGCAATGAAAGCAACTGCCACATCGCACTCTCGTCTAACCGGATGTCAATAATTTAAGCAGAAATCAGATTTAAGCGAAAATCATCTGGCAGGAACAGGCGAAGCTTTCGCGACTTGCTATGAGGCTATTTGTAGCGCTGTTCGGCAAGACTGCCGAGGGCGATCGCCCATGCGGATTCCGCTCCTCGCCACCGTGTGATTACAAACACGCTAAGTTGACGATACTCCTATTATTGCTACTTTTGAAGGGGTTGCCCCTGCTCTCTGGCGACTTCCCCGTTTGACTTCCTCTGTTTCTAAGACTTCCTGAGGCTTCCTAAGACTTCCTATGTTCTATCGACGGTTTGGACGGACTGGGCTGGCGATGCCCGTTTTTTCTTGTGGTGGAATGCGCTATCAGCACAAGTGGCAAGATACGCCACTGGAGCAGATCCCACCTGACAATCAGGAAAATTTGGCAGCAACCATTCGGCGATCGCTCGAAGTGGGCATCAACCATATCGAAACGGCACGGGGCTATGGCAGCTCCGAAATGCAGCTAGGGCAGATTTTGCCAACACTGCCGCGTGACCAGATTATCGTGCAAACCAAAGTGTCGCCCACGGCCGACCCGCGAGACTTTCAGCAAAACCTAGAGCGATCGCTCGCTTATCTAAATCTGGAATACGTCGATCTGCTGGGGCTGCACGGCATCAACACGCCCGAACTGCTGGACTACTGCCTGCGGCCGGGTGGCTGTTTGGATGTGGCGCGGCGGTTTCAATTGCAGGGGCGGGTGCGATTTGTGGGCTTTTCCACCCACGGGCCGACGGATGTAATCGTGCAGGCGATCGCTTCCGACCAGTTCGACTATGTCAACCTGCACTGGTACTACATCAACCAGGTCAACTGGCCCGCCATCGAAGCCGCCCAGCGCCACGACATGGGCGTCTTCATCATCAGCCCGTCAGACAAAGGCGGTATGCTCTATAACCCGCCGCCGCGCCTGGTAGAGCTTTGTGCGCCGCTCAGCCCGATCGTGTTCAACAATCTGTTTTGCCTCAGCCATCCGCAGGTGCATACGCTCAGCATCGGCGCGGCCCGGCCCAGCGATTTTGATGAACATCTGAAGACGCTGGAATTTCTCGATCGGGCGGACGAGGTGCTGCCGCCGATTCTGCATCAGCTTGACCAGGCGGCGATCGCTGCTCTGGGCGAAGACTGGTACAAAACCTGGGACGTGGGACTACCGAAATATCAGGACGTGCCGCAGCAGGTGAATATTCGCTCGATTCTGTGGCTGCGAAATTTGGCGATCGCCTTTGGACTTACCGAGTTTGCCAAGATCCGCTATAACATGCTGGGCAATGCCAGCCACTGGTTCCCCGGCAACAAAGCTGACCAAATCGCCCGCCTCGACCTGCGCGACTGCCTGCGCCACAGCCCCCACGCCGACCAAATCCCCCGTCTGCTAGCCGAAACCCACGAACTGCTGGGCGGCGCGGAAGTCAAGCGCCTGTCGCAGCAGTAAGAACCTAACCCCCAACCCCTAACCCCTGA
>RFIF01000432.1 GCA_003695655.1 Cyanobacteria bacterium J069 | reverse complement strand
CAACACCCCCTCAACCGATTCATGCAACCTTTAGAACAGCTCTTGGAACACGTCAATCAGCAGCGTGTGAAACACATCGTCAAAATTTACGCGCTCGACAGCATAGAAGCCAAAGATTTCCACACCTGCCTGGAGGCACTCTTAAGCCTCTATCCGGCTCCGCTGATTGAGCTGGCGCTGGTGGAAACGCTGGTGGATGGCTGGGCGGCTGTGCCCATGCCTCGGGGGCTGGCGTTTATGGCTCAGGTGCGCGATCGCTTGCGGTATTGGGAAACCCAGCGAGAACTAGACCCAATCATCAGCACCCTGACGCCCCAACAGTTTCACCACATCACCGGGCTAGATCCCGCGCCCATCTTTGGACAGAGCATTCCTGAGGAAGTGGCGGAGCAGGCAACCAGCCCCCAAAGCTAAACCTGTCTGGAAATCGCGATCTGGGAATCACAGCCTTGTACCCTGGAAAACCAGAAAATCCCAGCGCCAGATGCTACTCTAAGTAGAACTACATACGAAATAACCTTTGGAAGCGAAATAGAGCGAGGAGACCCGCTATGCGCTGGGAATTCGGTCGGCGAAGCACCAATGTAGAAGATTGGCGTGGTATGGGGCCTTCGCGCACTGTGGTAGGCGGCGGACTGGGCGCGCTGCTGCTGGCGCTCTTGGTGGCTCTGCTGGGTGGCGACCCGTCGATGGTGCTGGAGCAAACCGCTCCCTATGAGGGCCCAGGGCAAGTTGCACCAGCGCCGCCCCAAGATGACCAAATGGCTGCGTTCGTGTCTACTGTGCTGGGATATACCGAAGATACCTGGAGCCAGATCTTCCGCGAAAATGGGTCGAAGTACGTGGAGCCAAAGCTCGTTCTGTTTTCGGGAGCAGTCAAGTCTGGCTGTGGAAATGCACAGTCAGCGATGGGCCCGTTCTATTGCCCCCTCGATCAAAAGGTTTACATTGACCTCAGCTTTTACAACGACATGCAGCGGCGGCTAGGGGCAGGCGGCGATTTTGCCTACGCCTACGTGGTTGCCCATGAGGTCGGCCATCATGTGCAAAACCTGCTGGGCATTTCTGATCAGGTGCAGACGATGCAACGCCGCGTTAGCAAAACCCAGGCTAATGCACTTTCGGTCAGGCTGGAGCTTCAGGCAGACTGCTTTGCTGGCGTCTGGGCACACCGCACTGAAAAAGCGCAGTCTTTCCTGGAAAAAGGGGATGTAGAAGAAGCGCTGAATGCTGCCGCAGCCATTGGCGACGATCGCCTCCAGAAGCAATCCCAAGGCTATGTGGTGCCAGATTCCTTTACTCATGGCAGCTCAGCCCAGCGGGTTCGCTGGTTTACCCAGGGCATCAAGTCGGGCGACATTAATCAGTGCAATACGTTTGAGACCAATACGCTTTAAGTAGGGATGAAGGAGGAAGAAGGAGGGATAAATGGGGTAGCGGGGTCAACGCAGGCGATCGCCCGCTGACGCAGTCAACGGGTCAGGCTTGCATAAAATCCTTCAGCAATTCATCCTTCCTGCCTCATCCTTCCCTTCAACCCATACCGTAACGGCAGCAACGGCGATCAGCATTTCATCGTTTTTATCGTCTAGCTCAGGAATCGCGCGCCCTTGCACCACCATGCCGCCCGCTTCCACCGTCAGGCTTTTTTGTCCGAAAGGCAGCACCGCCAGCACTTCATCCTGGCGCACCTGCTCTGGGTAGGGCACGGCAACCTGCACTTCCACAAACATTTCGTTGGGATGGCTGAGTCCGGCGACTTCCCAGACACCGGGGAGGGCGTTGTGGGCGATCGCATTTCGCACAGCCCTCGCTGCGGCTACGGTCGGGTCTTGGCCGTGCTGGTCAATGCCCATGCCCATTTCAATGATGAAGCGCTGGCGAGACATATGTTTTGAGGGATGAGGGATGGATAGAGAATTTCCATCCTCTCATGCCGCTAGCGTCCGGCGACACAGCTACAGTTTCAGTTCACTAAATAGCACCAGCAATGCCCCCAGCCCGCCGATAACGGCAACTGTGCCTAGCGCATTTGCCTTTTGGGGCAGCGTTTGAGCAGCGGGTTGCAGCCAGAAGGACAAGTTGCGGGTCACTAGCGGCATCACCAGCCAAGTCAGGATCGAACAAGAAATAAAGTTGTCCAGCAGCATGGCACTGGGATGAGGCAGGTGCTTCATAATTCCCAGCGCGCCCAGCAATGCCGACTGAACCATCAGCGTGGGATACAGCCCCAGCACAACGGCCAGGTTTTGTTTCCAGGCTGGCGGGCCTAGCCCCATCTGCTCACCGCCAGCCTTGGGCGAAAACCAGCCTTCTAGCCCGGTGGAAAACGACTTGAACTGATAAGACTCGACGGGCATGTTTTCGGAGGCGATCGCCGCTTCTCGCGCTTCTGATTTCAGCCAGGCGTTGAGGTTTTCAGACGAGTCAAAGTGGATGATGGAATACCACTTCAGTAGCTTTTGCCCTTTTACCGGAGGCAGCAGGTCGGTGCGGATATAGCCTTTGAAACCCCAGGCGGTGCGGGTTAGCTTGGCGTGCCAGCGGCGAAAGGCAAACCCTTTGCCCCGTGGAACGGTATGTTCGACCACCAAACTGGCGTGCGCTTGTGGGTCGTTTTGATCACTAAACATAGGAGAGGGGTTAGGGATTAGGGTGTGGGGCTTAGGCAACCCACTGGCATAACTCTCACTCAGCCAGGTTGATGATGCCCTACGCAAGAACATGGGGGCGATCGCGGCGTTTGATGGGGCGCAGCAGCCGGGCGATTCGCATGTATTTAGTCCACAACCAAGGATGATGACATTCGTCATTCTGTCGCTGGTGCCGATCCAGCATACTCTTTTGAGAAATTATACGGACTCTATCTGCCGACAAAGGAAAACGTCGCGCTGCACATTGGCGTGTTGATTGTCAGCGAGTTCGGAGGAGTCGTCGTGGTTCTGAAAGCAAGTGATTGAGGGGAACCGTGGGATGTATCTGGCTGCACATTTTCAGCGACGGATTTGAGGTAGTCCTAACCTAAGCTGTCCATCCAGCAAGCCTGTGCCCTCTGTCTGTTTCTGCAAAATTTCGGAAACTTTGGGCGATCGCCCAAAAATGCGTCATAGGATTGCTTTAATTTCTACAGTTTCCAGCTAATTCCAGCTAGTCCTGTGGATCAGCCCCCTCACCACACTCTCTGCTTGACTTGTGACCCAGCAACTTGAAACCCAACTGGCTTTAACGATTAATGGCGATCGCGTCCGCCTCCAGAATATTCCCCTGACGACGACCCTGCTCGACTTTTTGCGGCTGACGGGGCGTGTCGGCACCAAGGAAGGCTGCGGCGATGGCGACTGTGGGGCCTGCACCGTGGCGATCGTCGGCACCAGCGTAGACGGCAAACCCAACTACCAGGCGGTGAATAGCTGCCTGATTCCGCTCGGCTCGGTGGTCGGTCGCGAAGTCATCACCGTGGAAGGCGTGGCGAATGGCAAGCTGCACCCGGTGCAGGAAGCGATGGTGAAGCTGGGCGGC
This sequence comes from Cyanobacteria bacterium J069, assembly GCA_003695655.1. Lineage (GTDB taxonomy): Bacteria > Cyanobacteriota > Cyanobacteriia > Elainellales > Elainellaceae > Thermoleptolyngbya. The sequence continues at coordinate 11,669 of RFIF01000432.1, read as the reverse complement.
TCCCAGTGCGGCTACTGCACGCCGGGGTTCATCATGAGCATGTTCGCCGCCTACTACGACGGCAAGCTGGACGATGTGGCGGTGGAGGGGAATCTCTGCCGCTGCACGGGCTATCTGCCGATTCGGCGGGCAGCGCAGGCGGCTGCGGCGGAAACCCCCTGCGACCACTTCAGCGATCGCCTGACAGAAGCCGATGCCGACCTGATGCCCTACCGCTTCACAGGCGAGGGGCAGTTCTACAGACCGACGCAGCTTCAGGAAGTGCTGGAACTGCTGCGCGACCATCCCGACGCGACGCTGGTGGCGGGCGCAACCGACCTGGGGCTGGAGCTTCAGCGGCGCGAGTTTCCGGTGATGATTTCCCTGGAGGCGGTGGCAGACCTGAAAACGCTAGTGCAAACCGACGAGTTTGTGAAAATCGGCGCGGCGGTTCCCCTCAGCCACATCGAAACGCAGCTCCACGGTGTGTTTCCCTGCATGGATGAGATGATCCACTGGTTTGCGGCGCGGCAGGTGCGCAACCGGGCGACGCTAGGCGGCAACATCGGCACCGCCTCGCCCATTGGCGATTTGCCGCCCGTGCTGCTGGCGCTGGATGCAGAGCTGAAGCTGGTGAGCCTGGAGGGGGAACGGGTGATGTCTCTGTCGCGGTTCTTCAAAGGCTATCGGCAAACGGACTTGCAGCCGGGTGAGGTAATTCAATCGGTATGGATTCCCAAAGGCATGATGCCAGGAGCCACACAGCGTCTCACCCAGTCTTATAAAATTGGCAAGCGCGGCACGGACGATATCAGCATTGTGGCGGCGGCCTACGTGGTGGATTTGGACAGCGACAAGCGGGTGGTGCATGCGCGGCTGGGCTACGGCGGCGTGGCGGCAACGCCGATTCGAGCGTCTGTGGTGGAGGAATTCCTCATCGGCCAGCCCTGGAACGCGGACACTGTGCAGCAAGCCAAGCCTATGCTGTACAACGCTTTTACGCCGTTAACCGATCTGCGGGGCAGCGCCGACTATCGCAAGATGCTAGTGGCCAATTTGTTTGAGAAGTTCTTTGTCGAATTTGCCGCAGCAGCGGGGGTGGAACTATGAGCCTGGTCGGTCAACGCAAGAGCCACGAAAGCGCCGAAGCCCACGTCAGCGGCAAGGCGGTCTATACCGATGACCAGCGGATGCCCAGCGGTATGCTGTCGATTTATCCGGTGCTGTCGCCCCACGCCCGCGCTAGGATTCTCAGCATCGACACTGCCCCTGCGCTGGACGTGGACGGCGTGGTGACGGTGCTGACGGCGGCAGATGTGCCCGGAACGAATGATACGGGCGTGATTCGTCAGGATGAGCCGCTGTTTCCTACAGACGAGGTGAGCTATTGGGGCCAGGCGATCGCCTGGGTGGTGGGCGAAACGGAAGATGCTGCCCGGTTGGGAGCCGCCAAGGTGACGGCGGAGTACGAGCCGCTGGAGGCAGTGCTGACGATTAAAGGGGCGATCGCCGCCAACAGCTACCACAATGACCCACAGTTCATCCGGCGGGGCGAGGTGGATCAAGCCTTTGCTGGCTCGGCCCACATCATCGAGGGCGAACTGGAGATGAACGGGCAGGATCACTTCTACCTGGAAACCCAGGCCAGTTGGGTCGTGCCCGATATGGAAGGCAACTACCTCGTCTACTCCTCTACCCAGCACCCCAGCGAAACCCAGACCATTGTGGCGCGAGTGCTGGGCGTACCCACCAACCGTGTGGTCTGCACCTGCCTGCGGATGGGCGGCGGCTTTGGTGGCAAGGAATCTCAGGCAAACCCGATGGCGGCAGCGGCGGCCGTGGCGGCTTATAAAACAGGCTGCCCTGTGCGCGTCAAGCTGGAGCGCCACCACGACATGATCCTGACGGGCAAGCGCCACGGCTTTTTGGGGCAATACAAGGTCGGTTTCGACAGCGAAGGCAAAATCCTGGCGCTGGATGTGGCGCTCTACGCCGAGGGCGGCTGGAGCCTGGATCTCTCGCCGCCGGTGCTGATGCGCGCCATGCTGCATGTGGACAACGCCTACTACATTCCCAACATGCTGGTGCGTGGGCTGATCGTGAAGACCAACCGTGTGTCCAACACCGCCTATCGCGGCTTTGGCGGGCCGCAGGGAATGCTGGTGATCGAAGACGTGGTGGATCGGGTGGCGCGGCATCTCAACCTGCCGCCGGACCTGGTGCGCGATCGCAACTTCTACCACGGCGAGGGCGACAGCAATACGACGCACTATGGCCAGGTGCTGGTAGACAACCGCATCGCCCGCGTTTGGGAGGAAGCCAAGGAACGCGCCAGCTACGCCGAGCGGGACGCAGCGATCGCCGAATTTAACCAGCAAAATCGTTACAAAAAGCGGGGTCTGGCCATTACCCCGGTGAAGTTTGGCATTTCCTTCAACAAGGTGCAATATAACCAGGCGGGCGCGCTGGTGCATCTCTACACCGACGGCAGCATCCAGCTCAACCACGGCGGCACGGAGATGGGGCAGGGGCTGCACACCAAGATGCAGCAGGTGGCGACGCGGGCGCTGGGCGTGACGCTCGACCGCATCCGCATGATGCCCACCAGCACCGACAAAGTGCCCAACACTTCCGCGACGGCCGCCTCCAGCGGAGCCGATCTGAACGGGCAAGCCGTGAAAAACGCCTGCGAAATCCTCAAGTCACGGCTGGCTCCGGTCGCCGCCAAACTGCTGGATTTCGACGCGGCAGAAGAGATGGTGTTTGAAAATAACGAGGTCTATTGCCGCACCTATCCGACAGCGCGGGTGTCCTTTGATGCGGTGGTGCAGCAGGCCTATGGCGATCGCATCAGTCTCTCTGCCACGGGCTTTTACCGCACGCCGATGATCCACTGGGACCCCGTCACCGCCACGGGTCGCCCCTTCTACTACTTTGCTTATGGCGCAGCCGTCAGCGAAGTAGAGGTAGACGGCTTTACGGGCACCTTCAAGCTGCGCCAGGTGGATATCGTCCATGACGTGGGCGAATCGCTGAACCCGCTGGTGGATCAGGGACAAATCGAAGGTGGCTTTGTGCAGGGCATGGGCTGGCTGACGATGGAAGAACTGGTGTGGGATGACCAGGGCCGCCTCCGCACCTTTGCCCCCAGCACCTACAAAATCCCCACCATCAGCGAGATTCCAGAACAGTTCCACGTCCACCTGATCGAGCGCGCCAGCCAGGACGGCACCATCTTCGGCAGCAAGGCCGTCGGCGAACCGCCTTTCATGCTGGCGATGGCGGTGCGGGAAGCAATTCGGGCGGCCGTTGCGGCCTTTGGCAACGCGCCTGTTGTGGAGTTAGCCGCACCTGCTACGCCAGAAGCCACCCTGCGGGCGATCGCCGCAGTGCAGCAAGCAACCGTTTCTGCCGAGGCCGCCCTGTCTTCAACTCCGGTCTAGTTCTCCTGAACGAGCCATTGGAGAGATTGAAAACCAGGCGTGCAATATAGAGTGGGGCGATCGCCCCACTCTTTTTTTCAGGGCAATTTTTTTTAGAGCAAACTTTATGACAAATTGCTACCCGAATGCTGCTCAGTTGCCCGGTGCGCCCATTGCCAATGCTGTACCTCCTGTTGCCTGAAGGCCGTCTTCCCATCTGGAATGCTTTTCAGATGACTTCGTTTTAAGCTGGTCACGCTTTCAGATAAGATGAAGGAATGCCTAATTTCCCCACTGGGTCAAGTGCCATCGGTCGTTCCGACCAGACGCTAGCTTAGCGGACAAAAAAGGGCAACTTTCAGTTGTACCGAACGGCTTCGTTCGTGACCAGCTCGAATTTCACAATAGACTGAACTAATTTCTCAACTTGCATCCGCGTTGGGTAGGAACACAAAAGCTATGAGCGACGAGATTCTCACAAAGGTTAAAAAGATCGTATCTGAGCAACTGAGCGTTGAAGAGAGCGAAGTTTCTCCTGAGTCCAACTTTGCCAACGACCTGGGCGCAGATTCCCTGGACACCGTGGAGCTGGTAATGGCCCTTGAGGAAGAGTTCGACATCGAAATCCCTGACGAAGCAGCCGAAGGGATCTCCACGGTTCAAGCCGCTGTGGATTACATCAAGCAGAAGGTCGCAGCATAGGAAACGGCTCTAATTTCCTGGCTTGTATTCTCCTGCTGTTCTCTGCTTTGGGTGTGAAATGCCCTTGAATTTGCTGTCATGACAACTTCGGATTCTGGACTAAAGCGCGTTGTGGTTACGGGCCTGGGTGCAATTACGCCTATTGGCAACACCGTGGCCGAGTATTGGGACGGCTTGATGAGCGGTCGTAATGGCATTGGGCCGATTACGCTGTTTGATGCCTCTCGCCATGACTGTCGCATTGCGGGAGAAGTTAAGAACTTCGACCCCCAGCTTTACATGGATCGCAAAGAGGCGAAGCGGATGGATCGCTTTGCCCAATTTGCCGTGTCTGCCAGTAAGCAAGCCCTAGCCGATGCCAACTTTGTCATTAATGACTTGAATGCTGAGCAGGTGGGCACGCTGATCGGCACGGGCATTGGCGGACTCAAGGTGATGGAAGATCAGCAGGAAGTATTTCTCACCCGCGGCCCCGATCGCTGTAGCCCGTTTACGGTGCCCATGATGATCGCTAACATGGCTGCCGGGCTAACCGCCATTCAGGTCGGCGCAAAAGGCCCCAACAACTGCACTGTTACGGCCTGCGCGGCCGGTTCCAATGCCATTGGCGACGCCTTCCGAATGTTGCAGCGCGGCTTTGCGCAAGCCATGATTTGTGGCGGTACGGAGGCAGCCGTAACGCCATTGGCGTTTGCCGGGTTTGCCTCTGCCAAGGCCCTGTCTACTCGCAATGATGACCCGCTCCATGCCTGCCGTCCGTTTGACAAAGACCGCGATGGGTTTGTGATGGGCGAAGGGGCTGGCATTTTGATTCTGGAAGAGCTAGAACACGCCCTCAGCCGGGGTGCGCGGATTTACGCCGAAATTATTGGCTATGGCATGACTTGCGATGCCTATCACATTACTTCGCCAGTACCGGGTGGGGCCGGCGCTGCCCGTGCGATGCAGCTTGCGATGAAAGATGGGGGGCTAAGTCCTACAGATATCCATTACATCAACGCCCACGGCACCAGCACTCCCGCTAACGACTCGACTGAAACGGCGGCGATTAAAACTGCGCTGGGTGACCATGCCCATCACATTACGGTTAGCTCTACTAAGTCTATGACTGGCCACCTGCTGGGCGGTTCGGGTGGGATTGAAGCCGTGGCCACGGTGATGGCAGTGGTTCATAACCGTGTTCCTCCCACCATTAATCTGGAGAACCCTGACCCTGCTTGCGATTTGGACTATGTGGCCAATCAGAGCCGTAGCCAAACCGTAGATGCGGCGTTGTCTAACTCTTTCGGCTTTGGGGGACATAACGTTACGCTTGCCTTCCGCAAGTATGAAGGCTAGACAATACCTGAGTTAATCGCTGAGAGATTTCTGATTCTCGCAATATTGATTCTCGCAGTATTGAGTACTACAAAAAACTTGCATGAACCCTTGGCCGCTTTTCCAGAAACGGCTAAGCTAATCATTAAGTAAGTATATTTGCTTAATGGCGATCGCCCAGAAATCTTTCGCCCGTGATCCCCTGTGGTGGGATGATGGGTTTGGTGCCTTTGGCGGTTCAAGATTCCCTGCTTTGGCTTGCCTGATTTGCCCTGCCTGATTTGCCCTGCCTGATTTGCCCTGCCTGATTTGCCCTGTATGTAAGCGCTTGTCACCCGTCGTTGAGTAGAAAGAAGACAATGGCTGTTGCGACCCTAACTCTAGAACAACTCTGTATTAATTCCATCCGATTTTTGGCGATCGATGCCGTTGAGAAGGCAAAGTCCGGACACCCCGGTCTGCCGATGGGTGCTGCGCCCATGGCGTTTGTGCTCTGGGATCAGTTCCTCCGGGCTAATCCCAAAAATCCTAAGTGGTTTAACCGCGATCGCTTTGTGTTGTCGGCTGGGCATGGCTGCATGTTGCAGTACGCCCTGATGTATTTGGCGGGTTACGACAGTGTGACGCTGGACGAAATTAAAAACTTTCGGCAGTGGGGTTCAAAAACGCCGGGACATCCCGAAAACTTTGAGACACCCGGCATTGAAGTGACAACCGGGCCGTTGGGTCAGGGCATTGCCAATGCTGTAGGCCTGGCGATCGCCGAAGCACACCTTGCCGCCAAGTTTAACAAGTCCGACCTGACGCTGGTTGACCACTATACCTACGTCATTCTGGGCGATGGCTGCAACATGGAAGGGATTTCTGGTGAAGCCTGCTCTCTGGCAGGGCACCTGGGTCTCGGCAAGCTGATTGCCCTCTACGACGACAACCATATTTCCATCGACGGCTCTACCGACATCGCCTTTACCGAAGACGTGTCCAAGCGCTTTGAAGCTTATGGCTGGCATGTGCTGCATGTGCAGGACGGCAACACGGATTTAGAAGGGATTGCGAGGGCGATCGCCGAAGCCAAGTCCGTCACGGACAAGCCGACGCTGATCAAAGTCACCACCACCATCGGCTATGGCTCTCCCAACAAGGCCAACACTGCTGGCGTTCACGGTGCGGCACTGGGCGAAGCCGAAATCAAGCTGACCCGTGAAAATCTGAGCTGGCCCTATGACCCGTTCGTGGTGCCCGACGAAGCCTTGGCCCACACTCGCAAAGCCATCGAGCGCGGCGCAAGCTACGAAGCCGAGTGGCAGGAAACCTGGGCGCAGTATAAGACTAAGTATCCTCAGGAAGCGGCTGAATTCGATCGCCTGTTGAGCGGCAAACTGCCCGACGGCTGGGACAAGGTGCTGCCTACCTACAAGCCCGAAGACAAGGCACTAGCCAGCCGCAAGCATTCGGAAATCTGCCTGAACGCGCTGGCATCGGTACTGCCAGAACTGATTGGTGGTTCCGCCGACCTGACTCACTCCAACCTGACGGAGCTAAAAGCCAGCGGCAACTTCCAAAAGGGCGCGTACGAAAACCGCAATATCCACTTTGGCGTGCGCGAACACGGCATGGGTGCAATCTGCAACGGCATCGCCCTGCACGGTTCTGGTCTGATTCCCTATGGCGCAACCTTCCTGGTATTTACCGACTATATGCGCGGCGCAATTCGCCTGTCGGCATTGGCTGAGTGCGGCGTCATCTGGGTCATGACTCACGACTCGGTGGCCTTGGGTGAAGATGGCCCGACCCACCAGCCAGTGGAAACTATCGCCTCTCTGCGTGCCATTCCCGATCTGACCGTGCTGCGGCCGGCTGACGGTACAGAAACTTCTGGAGCCTATAAAGTGGCGATCGAAAACGCCCAGCGCAATCGTCCTACTCTTCTGGCTCTGTCGCGCCAGAACCTGCCCAACCTGGCGGGTAGCTCGATTGAAGGCGTCAGCAAGGGCGGTTACACGGTGATTGAGTCTGAGGGCACACCCGACCTAATCCTCATCGGTACGGGTTCGGAAGTGAACCTGTGCGTCAAGGCAGCCGAGCAGCTTACTGCCGAAGGCAAGAAAGTGCGGGTCGTCTCGATGCCCTCTACAGAGCTGTTTGAGGCTCAGGATGCAGCCTACAAAGAATCTGTGCTGCCCAGGTCTGTCACCAAGCGTCTCATTGTCGAAGCAGGCACCACTTTTGGCTGGCACAAGTATGCTGGCAGCGAAGGCGATGTCGTCGGCATCGACACCTTCGGCGCATCGGCTCCCGGCGGCGTGTGCTTAGAAAAGTTTGGCTTTACGCTAGACAACGTGGTTAGCCGTGCCAAGGCACTGCTTGGCTAAATCTGACCGCTAATTTCAAATCCTTTACTCATCGCCCAGCCCTGCAAACGCAGTGGCTGGGCTTTTTTCTGATAGCGCTTTTGTAAGGGCGAATTGAGATTTTGCGGTTGATGTATTCTTCCTTCGTTTTGCATCGTATTCAATCAACTCATTCAGAAAATCAAACATCTATGCCTCACGCTGATAGCAGTCGTAGAGAGCGATCGAGATAACTCAGATTCACGCTCTCAGATTCAATCAAGATTGAAAGGAGCATGTCATGAATTTAAAGGATAGAGCGAAGGCAACTGCCAAAAACATTGAAGGCAAGCTTCAAGAAGCTGTAGGTGATTTGACGGGTGATCCACAAGATCAAATGGAAGGAAAAGAAAAACAGGCTGAGGCGAAAGTTCGCCACACTGTTGAGAACGTGAAAGAAGAAATCAAGAGAGTGATTGACTAGATTGTGTCGGAATTGTGTCGGAGATGGAAGGGCGATCGCTCTTCTATCTCCAAAATAATGGAATCTCCAAGATGGTGTCCTATCTAAAAGTAATTTCCTTCTAAGGAAATTACTTTTAGATAATCGAATCAACCACGCTACAACGTCTCCAGGGAGGCAGTCATGAGCGATATCAATGTCAACACTAACATCGAGGCAGAAACGCCCCAGCTTAATGAAACGCATCATAGTGATGGCAGTGAACTAATTCCTGCTGAAGTTCAAGCAAATATTCGCCATGATGTTGTTCCATCACTTGATCATTCTGCTGCCACTAACTACACCGTAGATGAGGAAGGTCTGCTCAATAATTATGCAATTGAGCCAGATATTTATCCATCCGATTACCCTTCCGTGAAGCAACAAAAGCGATATGTGTTTCTAGGTGCAGCAGCTATCCTATTTGTGGGCATTTTAGTCTTGATCTCGTTTGTTGCAAGCTAGGAATTAGCGCCACAGTTCAATCGAATTAAGGATAAAAATAAATGGATGCTCAAGAAATTTTAAAGCTCTACGCAACGGGTGAACGAGATTTTAGCCACGTCAACTTAGTGCAGGCTTGTTTGGTTAATGCCAAGTTGATCGGAGCAACTTTGATTGGTGCGGAGCTAGTTGGAGCAGATTTGCGGGGAGCAGATTTAACACAAGCTCATCTCGATCAAGCAAAGCTAAATCAAGCAAACCTTGCGGATGCAGAAATGATGCAAATTTGCTTGACTCATGCGGATTTGAGTAGTGCAGACCTCAGCGGAGCAGATTTGACCCATGCAGACCTGAACGGCGCGGATCTCGGCGGTGCTAATTTAGGTGGAGCAGATTTGCGAAAAGCCAATTTGAGGAAAGCTAATTTAAGCGGTGCAGATTTAAGATGTGCCGATTTGACTGGGGCAAATATGCAGAACGCCAACCTTAGTCATGCAGATCTAGATGGAGCCTATCTGGGTGAGGCTGATCTGACTGGCGCAGAGATGGCAGGAGCAAAGTTACATAACGTTGGTCTGAGCAAAACCAAAATGCCCGATGGAACGGTGCATGATTAGCTCTAAGAGCTAATTTATTAAGTCGCTGAAACTCCCATCTGGCAGGGCTTTCAGAAAAACTGCTTAATGTAGTTCCCGGAAGCCAAAACCCCTGATATACAAGGGATATAAGCGACTTAGGATTGACTTTGTAAATCCGCTCTAAGAACAGAATTGCTAGGCATGTTTATTACAGGAATTTTGCGAATGGATTAACTCTTTGAGCTAAGTAAGAAAAACAATTTTTGGAGTGTTTATGTCCTCTTCTTTGGTTCAGGGTATTCTCGTGACGATGATTGGCGAAGCAGTTTTACAAGATCGGTTAATTCAACTGTTAACGTTACTCGGGGCATCGGGTTACACGATCATTCCTGCCCAAGGTGCTGGTAGCCACGGTAGAAGAATGGGTGATATGGCTGGTTACAATACCAACGTTGAAATCAAAGCAATTGTGACTCTCGAAATGTCTGATCAGCTTCTCGAACAGCTGAAGCCGTTTCAAGCCAGTCATGCTTTAATTGCGTTTCGGCAAAAAGTAGAAGGCGTTTTTGACTAAATTTAAGATTTGACTGGGGGCTGTTATCAATTATCGGCGAAATATTAGGTTTCTTAGGAGTTTCAGCTCCTGGCCTGATTTGTTTGGGCGGGCGCGATAGTGCTGATTCCTCAAGGATTCTGAGGTGAATTGATGACGCGCCCTAAGTTTAAGAATGGAGTTTAAGAATGGAGTTTAAGAATAAATTTGACCAAAAGTGAGATTATGGCATTTGATCTGTAGCCCAAGCAACAATTCAACCCTAATTTGAAACACCAGGCTGTGATACTGATAGCTGTTGGCAGATGGCGTCTTTACGTTTCAACAAGCGTTAAAGCGTCAATTTCTAACCGATGACACATACTAGGTGAAATACATGGCTGATATTGTTGATACTGCCGTTAATGCTGGTTCTTTCAGCACCCTGGTTGCTGCCGTCAAAGCTGCTGGCTTGGTTGATACACTGAAAGGGAAAGGTCCTTTTACCGTGTTTGCCCCGACTGATGAGGCTTTTGCTAAGCTGCCTGAGGGAACGGTGGATGGGCTGCTAAAGGATATTCCTAAGCTGAAGAAAATCCTGACCTATCACGTTGTTTCGGGCAAGGTGATGGCGTCTGACGTGACGAAGCTGAAGTCGGCGAAAACCGTTGAAGGCTCTGAGGTCAAGATTGACGCATCCAAAGGCGTTAAGGTGAATGAGTCTACCGTCACCACTGCCGATGTGGCAGCCGACAATGGTGTAATCCACATCATTGATACAGTGCTCATTCCTGCCTAGAAGCAGATTGGGAAAAGGCGATCGCACTCTTCTAACTTCGATCATCTGACCACTAGTGCCAGTTTGTGAATGGCGATCGCGCCCTTTTACGACTAGTTATAACTAGCCTTATAACTAGCCATAGAGTGTTATGAAAGGCTGCATGAAATGCAGCCTTTTATTTGTTTTATATCAGGAAAATTATTTTAGAAAAATGACTCAGCCACACTTAGCCATCTAGCCGCTGCTGCTCACTGCGATAGCGAATAAATTCGGCAGCAAACGCCAGCGCTCCCGATGCCAAAATAAGTAGCACGCTCAACGCATTAATGTCTGGTTTTACGCCTGTGCGAACGCGGCTAAAAATCTCCATTGGCAAAGTCGTGGTGCCGCCGCCTGCGGTAAAGCTGGAAATCAGCAGGTCATCCATACTCAGCACAAAGGCCAGCAGACAGCCTGAGACAATTGCAGGCATGAGCTGAGGTAGTAGCACCTTAATAAAAGCTTGAAACGGCGTTGCACCCAGATCCAGTGCGGCTTCTTCCAGGTGTGGATTCATGCCTGTGAGCCGGGTAGAGACGACCACTGCAATGTAGGCCAAGCAAAACACGATATGCGCTGCAACGACCGTCCATAGGCTGAGGGGGATTGCCAGCGACGCCAGGAATACCAGCGTAGCCACGGCGATCGCAATATCAGGAATAATCAGCGGCAAATAAGAAACGCCCTGATACAAGCTCTTTCCTGGAAACACATAGCGGGCCAGCCCGACAGCCATCAGCGTCCCCAATACGGCAGCCACCACCACCGACAGCAGCGCTACCGACAGACTATCCATCAGCGCCGACAAAATCCGCGTGTCGCCAAACATCCGCTGATACCACTTCAGCGAAAACCCGCTCCAGCCAGCGCTAAAGGGCGACTCATTGAAGCTAAAAAAGGCCAGCACCAGCACTGGCACATACATAAACGCAAACATCACCAGCGTAAACAGAAATTGCCAGGAGAGGCGGCGTTTGGCGGTGGTTTTTGGGAGGTCGAGGGTGGCGGTCATGAAGTGTTGGAGTGTTGGAGTATTCGAGTGT
>RFIF01000431.1 GCA_003695655.1 Cyanobacteria bacterium J069 | reverse complement strand
GGGGTTGGGCAGGCAACTCTAGGACTCATCTGAAAAGTCAGGACTCCGGGAAATGCAGAACCCCAGCTATCTCAGGGGTTCCAATTCAAAATCCAAAATCTAAAATCTAAAATGCGACGTTCACCGACTACACCTCTGCCAGGCGGCGAGTTTCTTCCGGAGATGGGGTGTGAGTTTTGATTAGCGCGGCAAGCTGGCGACGCATGATGATGCCCGGTTGGTCGGACGGCATGTGCTGTTCGGCGGCGATATCTAGCGGCGTGTCATAGTCGGTCGATTCCAGCACGAGCTTATCTTCGTTTACGACCTGGCGATCGAACGCGATGATTGATTCGGCGGTGGCGTTGGCTTCGCTATCATTGCGAACGCAGAACTGAACGATTTGCGAGGTGCGATCGCTCACGGGTGTTGCGGCTGTGAAAATGAGATGCATCAACCCGTTCGGATACGTGATTTTTAGCGTGCGGCTAAAGGGTGCATACCAGGTTGATTCCACCTGCCGCACGGTGAGCGTATCGGGAATATTGAGGAGCTGTTGCTGGAGGGGTGGATTCACCACGGGCACGGTTGCGTAAACCTTGAGGCCCAGCTCCAGCGGCACAATTTCTGACTTGGCGGGCTGGGGCTGCTCCGTCACGCCAAAGGATTCGGCATGAACGATGCTGAAGTGGGCATTGTCAAAAGAATTTTCCATCACCCGCAACCCGCTGCACTGCCACGGTTCATAAAACTGGGGAATCAGCCGATTCTCCGGCACATCGGCTTCAGGAATTTCTGGCAAGGGCAGCAGCGGCTCGTCCGACAGGCAGACCCAGGCATAGCCATAGCGTTCTTCGCACTGAAAGGCAGGCACGCGATAGGTCTTGGGAATGGCCGCGCCGGGGTCGAGCTGCGGTACGTCGGTGCAGGCTCCTGTGCCGTCATAGGACCAGCCGTGATAGGGGCAGCGCACACAGCCGTCCTTCACAATGCCCATCGACAGCTTGGCAGAGCGATGACAGCAGCGATCGCCCAAGGCAGCGGGCTTGCCGTTGCGATCTAGCCACAGCACCAGCGGCTGGCCCAGCAGGGTGAAGGGTTGCGGCCCACTGGCCAGTTGGGCGATCGGCAGGACAGGATACCAAAAGCGCCGCAGAACGGGTTCTTGGGTGACAAGCATGGGAGGTCTCCAGATAAAGATCGGTAAAGAGATAAGGTAAATGTTGGACGGGAGTCTAGGCTTTTGATCCCCCCTCTAGCCCCCCTTGAGCAAGGGGGGAACCGAGCCGCGTGCTCAAAGTCCCCCTTACTAAGGGGGATTTAGGGGGATCGAAGCCGGAAGCAAACAGCTCGAAACCCGCTAGGGGGCTGCGGCCGCCACCTTTGCCTGGGAAACCAACTGCACCCGATCCGTCCGCCGCTGCTCGACTTCGCCATGTTCCTTCAGCAGCTTGGCCAAACGGTGGCGCATGAGGATGCCGGGGCGATCGCTGGCCATGTGCTGCTCTTCGGACAGGCTCAGCGGTGCGTCGTAGTCGGTGCCTTCCAGAATCACCCGATCTTCAGAGGTCACCTGGCGATCGAACGCAATAATATCCTCGGCTTTGGCATCCGCTTCGGTGTCATTCCGCAAGCAAAACTGCACGACTTGCGAATGCCGATCGTCAATCGGTGTGTACGCTGTAAAGATTAGATGCTCCAAACCGTTGGGATACTGAATTTTCAGCGTGCGCGCAAAGGGCATGTACCAGGTACGCGTGTTCGTGCGAATGGTTTTTTCTTCGCCAATGCCCAGATTTTTCTTTTGCAGGTCGGGGTTTAGCACCTCCAGCCAGTGTTTCATCACAAAGCCAAAGTCAGTTTCCGTCACCTCGTCGATTGGCGGCGGCTGCGGGTTTGATTGGTCGCCCCAGGAATTGGCATGAACAAAGTGGCCGTGGGCGCTGTCGAAGGAGTTTTCGATCGCCCTCAAACCGCCCACTTTCCAAGGCTCGTAGAACTCATGAATAAACCGGAAGTTGGGGTCGGCAAACTGAGGAATTTCGGGAATCGGCTGGAGCGGACGCTCATCCAGGCAAACCCAAACATAGCCATAGCGCTCGGCGCACTGAAAGGCGGGTACGCGGTAGGTTTTGGGGATGGTCGTGCCAGGGTCGAGCTGGGGCACGGTGACACAGGTGCCTTTAGCGTCATATTCCCAGCCGTGGTAAGGGCAGCGCACGCAGCCGTCTTTGATGATGCCCTGCGAAAGCTGGGCGGAACGGTGACAGCAGCGATCGCCCAAGGCAGCGGGTTGGCCGTTATCATCCAGCCACAGCACCAGCGGTTGCTCTAGCAGCGTGAAGGATTGGGGGCCGTTGATCAATCGATCGATCGGCATGACGGGGTACCAGAAGCGGCGCAACACGGGCTGTTGGGTAGTGAGCATGAGGGTTCTCCAGGGTCAGGCGCAGATGTAGAGACGGTTGGACTCAAAGATAAAGGAAAGGGGCGATCGCAGCGGGATGGAATGTTACCAACTTCAAGGGCGCACTTTTAGGAAACGCTTATAGAAAATGCTTAACGCTCTCTATTCAGAAGCCGAAGAGTTCTCGTATACTGGATCTACAGTCTTGAATGCTTGATTGCATTCAGTCTTGTATACAAAAAAACTAGCGCCTCTAAGCAGGTTTAATCTGTATTTTTGAATACAGTTTTTGGTTTTCTATGGCGTTTTTCGGAGTCGGCTCGTGGCTAAAGTCAACACCAAAGTCAGCACCCAGGCATCCAAGGCAGACCGCAAACCCTCCGGTAGCAGCGTCGATCGCATCTACGAACAGCTTAAGCAAATGGCGATGAACTACAGGTTTCGCCCCGGTGAGCCGCTGAATGAGGTGGAGTTGGCCGCCTCGTTTGACGTGAGCCGCACGCCCCTGCGCGAAGTGCTGAACCGGCTGGTAGCAGAGGGGCTGCTCGACTTTGTGCCGCGTAAGGGCTTTTCCTGCAAACCGCTGGACACCAAGCGCGTGTTCGATCTCTACGAAGTCCGGTGCGGACTGGAGATGATGAGCGCCCGCCTGGCCACCGAGCGCGCGACTGATGCAGAACTTCAGGCGTTGCAGCAAGGCTGGCGGGAAATCGCGGCGGACTTTTGCGACCTGACGCCCGTCGAGTGTGCCCGCTGCGATGAGCAGTTTCACGAGCAGATTGCTCAGCTTTCCCAGAACACTGAGTTGCTGCACACGCTGCAAAACGTGAACGCCCGCGCCCACTATCTACGGCTGATTTCGATGGAGCAGGCGCACTATCGCCGCACCACCTGCGCGGAGCATCACCTGATTTTGCAGGCCATGGGCGATCGCAATCCAGATGCCGCTGCCCAGTGCATGTCTGCCCATGTGACGCTGCGTCAGGAGGAGCTAGTCGAGGTGATCAAAGAGGGCGTCGCCCGACTCTACATGACCTGAAGCCGCTTTTCAGCATGGAGTGATTTGGATAGAGTGATTTGGCATCTTGTGCTGCCGTCTTCTGGGGCAACCAAGCAGTCTGCAAACCGGCTTTCCGGTCGTATTTTAGACCTGCCCCCAGAGTAGCGAGATAACAGATACACTACGGAAAACCCTGTGTAGCAGACCTTGTGGATTTAAGGAGCGCTTCATGAACAGCATTAGCGGCCCTAGCGCCCCGGCTCCTGTGCAAAATTTGGAGTGGGTTTTCAATCCGACCGCTTATATGGAACGGGCTGCCCAGCAGTATCCCGATCTATTTTTGACCAAAGCATTTGGGCTAGGGAGTCAGTTGGTCTTTGTTAATCATCCCCAGGCGATCCAGGAGATTCTGAGCAACGACCGCAAAGATTTCACAGCACCGGGCGATTTGAACACGATTCTGACGCCGCTGGTCGGCAATACCTCGATTTTTTTGCTGAGCGGGGAGCCGCATCGCCGTCAGCGGCAACTGCTGATGCCGCCGTTTCATGGCGATCGCATGAAGGTCTATGGGCAGCTCATCACGGATTTGACCCATCGAGCGCTCGCTCGGCTGCCGCTCCAGCAGCCGTTTCTGGCCCGCTCTGCGATGCAATCGATCTCGCTACGGGTGATTTTGGAGGCGGTGTTTGGGGTGCAGCAGAGCGCAGAAGGGGGTTGGCAACGATCCTGACGAAAGGGTATCATTGGCGTCTGAAACAATTGATATGCAAAGGATTCAATCCTCGCCCTGTCCAGTAGTACAGTGTTTTTGGAATAGCAAAACTCATGCAATATCTATCCGTAACCCAGTGATAACACCAGGGATTTATACAAATCCTAGTTCTATCCAAAACATTGCTTACTGATAAGCAGTCCTACGTCTGCCATATTGGTAGTGTTGCGGGTAAAACTAAAGACTCGCAAGAATGGCTGAATCCCTTGTAAATAAAGGGTTTTCAGAAAACTGTCGCCTCATGATCAAAGGCGTTAGTACAGCCTGCATCCCCCTCTGTGAAAGGATTTCAGAGAGATGTGATACCTTATCGTCAGGATCGTTGCCAAACCCCTTGAAGACTTACCTTTTAGATAAGTACCAATTTTTACTACTGGGGGTTGTTCTATGCCTGAGCCAATTACGATGGGTGATGGATTTACTGCGGCAGGCGCAGTTTTTGCTGCGGGTGTTATCCAAGGTGCAGGAGAAGAGGTAGGCAAGCGAGCCGCGTCTTTCGTATGTGACGAAGTAGCAAAAGCTACTGAAGCAGGATGGCAGCGCCACGATGAAGCAAATGAAGCTTTAAGCAATGGTTTGAACAAAAGAAGAACGGCCCAAGCTTGAATTTAGTTAAATTTAACTGTGTATCTGGAAGCTCCTCTCTTATTTGCTGAGGAGCTTTTGCTATTTGGGAATTATGAACTATGCAGATATCCTGAACTAAAACAGAAGCCAAATCATGCAACGCGCTCTACGCGATCGCCCCTGGAAAATCAGCTACTCTAGCGACGAAAACAATCCCGTTGCTGACTTCTACATTCCAGCATTGGAATGTGCGATCCAGTACGATCGCAAAGCTGGCTTCTTCAACAGCACCATTCTCAGCAAGGTTGCTCGCGGGATAGGCGCAATGCTGCAAAACCAGGGAAGAATGCGGCTGGTCATGGGGTGCCAGTTCAGCCCTCAAGATCTGCAAGCAATTAAGCAAGGCTATCAGCTGCGGGAAGCACTAGCACAGCGCCTAGATGCCGACCTCCAACCACCCCAAAACTTTGCTCAACTCAAGCACTTCGAGATTCTCAGCTGGCTTATCCAGAATCAATATCTCGATATTCGCATCGCTGTTCCCCTGGCATCAGACGGCACACCAGAAGAGAGCGAGCGACAGCTAGACCCAAACCGCATCTTCCATGAAAAGGTCGGCATCATCACTGATGCAAACGGCGATCGCATTGCCTTTAGCGGTTCTAACAATGAGTCGATCGGCGGCTGGGAAGCCAACATCGAATCCTTTCACGTCTATTTCTCCTGGGATGCTGGACGAGATTTAGAACGGGTGCAGTTCGAGTGCGATCGCTTTTAAAAACTTTGGAACGACCAAATTTCCAACGTTCGTGTGTTTGAGGTGCCAGAGGCCGTCCGCAAGAAGCTACTCCGCTATGCGCCTCAAGGACAACCCATCTGGACTCATCAGACAGAATTTGATACTCGCCCTCTGCCACCGACCAAGCTACCTCCTGAAGAAACTACTGCACCTGAACCTGTCTCTGAACCGCTGCCCCCCTCAATTTCTCAGAAAGATCGCGATCGCGAGCTAGCTGCCTTTGCCAAGCTGGCGCAGCTGCATACAGACCCAGGCTGCTTGGATTTCACCATTCAGTCCATCCCAATCCAGCCTTGGGCGCACCAGCTCAAAATCTTGCGACGGGTTGCTCAGGAGTTTCCCCGCAGCTATCTAATCGCCGATGAAGTAGGACTGGGTAAAACCATTGAAACTGGTCTAGTGCTTCGGTATCTGCTGCTGGCTCAGAAGGTCAAGCGTGTGCTGGTGCTGGCTCCGGCAAGTGTCCAGCCGCAGTGGCATGACGAACTGCGAGAGAAGTTTAACTTACATTTCTGGAGTTATGTCCAAGGCGAACTCCGAGATCCTTACCAGCAAACCTCTCCCCTAGCTGCCAATCCCTGGAACAGCCAGGATTTAATTCTGGCCTCTAGCCATTTGGTTCGACGTAATGCTCGAATGCAAGAGCTGCTGGAAGCCGCGCCGTGGGATTTAGTGATTTTAGATGAAGCTCATCATGCCCGTCGAAAAGGCCCTCAGGAGCGTAAGGATGCTCCCAATCGCCTGTTGCCGCTCATGGGGCGACTGCGCTCCAAAACACGCGCCTTGATTTTGCTATCGGCCACACCCATGCAGATCGACCCCATCGAGGTCTTTGATTTGCTCAGCCTTTTAGGGCTAGATGGACACTGGCAATATGGCGACAGCTTCTGCAACTATTTCGCGGCTCTTACTAGTCAGCCCGATCGCCACATCCTCGATTTCTGGCAGCAGATGTCTACCGACTATTTCAAGCAGGGCGGACAGGCCTGCCCCCGCTTGCAACAGCATCTCGAAAAGCAAGACCGATTGCTCACCTATCGGCTACAGGACACTTGGCAGAGCGGACATAAAATCCGCAACCCCCAGACAGTACTCAAAGATGAGCCATTTATCACCGCGTCTCGCCAATACTTGACTGTCAATACACCACTTAAGGACAAAATGTTTCGCCACACCCGCGACACCCTTCGGCAGTATTACCGTCGCGGGCTGATCCAACAAGATGTTCCGCTGCGGCAGGTTCAAGATAATGCGATCGCCCTGGAGCCAAATCGCGAAGCTGTCCTTTACCGAGCCGTCAGTGATTATGTACGGCACTTCTACCGGCTCGCACAAAAGGAAAACCGTAAAGCACTGGGTTTTTTGATGACGCTCTATCGTAAGCGGCTGACTAGCTCCTTCTATGCTGTTCAACAATCTCTCCAGCGGCGGCTCGATGCCCTGCTCTCTCAGCAGGGTAACGGGCTGACTGCCGATGACCTGGCGGAACTCGATGATGCCGACGATGCAGTGATTGAAGGGTTAGAGTCCTATCTCGAACCGATTGACCCGAAAGAGATTCAGTACCTTGAGGATCTGCTGCGGCAGTTTGACAACACGGGTGAAGACACCAAATGCGCTCAGTTTATTTCTATGCTGCGCCAGGAACTCAACGAACGGGAAAGCGCTATCGTGTTCACCCAGTACACCGACACAATGGATTGGGCACATCTGACGGTTGGGGGACTTGAAGCGGATTAGCGAGAATGGAAGAGAACACAAAAAAAGGTGCGCCTCATAGACGCACCCCAAACAATAAAAT
>RFIF01000430.1 GCA_003695655.1 Cyanobacteria bacterium J069 | reverse complement strand
TTGCAGACGAGATAAGGGGTTGGGGGTTGGGGGTTGTTGCTCCGCAACGCTAACGCGAGGGGGGTTAGGTTGTGTTGAAAAAGAGTCGGTCATATTTTTAGTCAACTTTAATCATATAAGTGGAGGGGAGGCCGGTTTGATAGCTTAAAAACCCTAACCCCTAACTCCCAACCCCTAACCCCTAAGGCAACGAGTATCCCAGCGCTTTTTTCACTTTGGTCAGCGTGACGTTGGCGATCGCCTCGGCTTTTTCTTTGCCGTCGTGCAAGACCTGCTGCAAATAGCCGGGTTCGCTCATGATCTCGTGATAGCGATCCTGAATCGGCTTTAGCGCGGCAATCATGGTTTCCGTCAGCAGCGGTTTGAACTGGCCCCAGCCCATCTCGGCGCACTCTTTCGCCACTTCATCTTTAGTCTTGCCTGCGAAGATCATGTACAGCGTCAGCAGGTTGGTGCATTCCGGGCGTTCGGGATTGTCGAACTCTAGCCCGCGAATCGGGTCAGTTTTGCAGCGCTTGATCTTGCGCTGAATCTCTTCGGGCGAGTCCAGCAAGTTGATCCGGCTCAAGTCCGACGGGTCAGATTTGGACATCTTTTTGGTGCCGTCGGTGAGGCTCATCACCCGTGCGCCCTCAGCGCGAATCATCGGCGTGGGCAGCTTTAGGATGGGCGCGTCTTCAGTGCCAAACTGGTAGTTGAGGCGGGCGGCGATGTCGCGGGTGAGTTCTAGATGCTGCTTCTGGTCTTCGCCGACGGGCACTTTGTCTGGCTCGTATAGCAAGATATCTGCCGCTTGCAGCACGGGATAGCTGAGCAACCCTGCGCCGACGTTTTCGCCCTGCTTCACCGCTTTTTCTTTGAACTGGATCATGTCTTCCAGCCAGTTGAGCGGGGTGATGCACATGAACAGCCAGGCCAATTCGGCATGGGCCGGGACATGAGACTGGACAAAGATGGTGGCGTGGTCGAGGCTGATGCCGCTGGCGAGGTAGGTGGCGGCGACTTTGTAGGTGCTTTGTGCTAACAGCTTGGGGTCGTGGGGTACGGTGATGGCGTGCAAATCTGCCATAAACAGATAGCTGTCGTAGTCTTCCTGGATTTCGACCCAGTTGCGAATTGCGCCCAGGTAGTTGCCCAGGTGCAACTCACCTGTTGGTTGAATGCCGGAGAGAACGCGCTGCTTGCCCATGAAGCTGTTTGCTAGTGAATGTATCTTGACGATGGGGAGGGCGGAGTCCGCAGAAAGCACCACATCCCGCGTGTTTTCAACCATAACCCAAATAGCGGTGTGGGATATAGCGGCGATCGCCAGTCGGATGCACGGCTTGCCAGCGGCAGTTGCCCCTATTCATAATGAAGGAAATGTTACGGAATTGTAAAAAACGTCCATAATAATTTACGTAAATCCCATGCTGCACTTGTCCTCTAGCCCCATGACGAATCACTCTAATTACTCTAATCACTCAATTAATCACTCAATGACGGAGGCGCTGGCTGGCTGCATTGCCCTGCTGCAAGATTTGCAGACGCATCCCGATGCCAATCAGGCCTTTGACCCACTGCAAGCGCAGGTAGCAGCGGCTGACCCGGCAATGGCAGAACTGCTGGGAATGCTGTGGCGCGAGGCGATCGCGGCTCGTCGGTCGGCCGCATTCTGGCAGCAGATCTGCGACGTAGAGCGCGACTTGACGGAAAGCCTGTCGGCCAATCATTTCCAGCTTCAGCAGAACTATCTGCGCCTGATGCAAGAGCAGTAAGCCGCATTCAGGGTTTGCACTGATGCGGCAGGGCGATTCCCGTAGGGATGGCTTCGCGAATCGCGCCAGGATTCACGATTTGCCGCGTCCCAAAATCCACGGCATCAGCGCAAATAGCAGCAGCA
Source organism: Cyanobacteria bacterium J069 (assembly GCA_003695655.1). Lineage (GTDB taxonomy): Bacteria > Cyanobacteriota > Cyanobacteriia > Elainellales > Elainellaceae > Thermoleptolyngbya. The sequence continues at coordinate 751 of RFIF01000430.1, read as the reverse complement.
TTCCGTAATACACGCTTCCAGACACCGCATCGCGTGACGTAATCACTTCAACAGGGCGCATCCCCCGCAACCAGACCCCTACGCCAAAGTCTGCAATCAGCACCAGCAGCAGCGCCCCAAAGCCGATTTTGAGCCTCACGCTGGATGTCGCCTCATTGCCACAGTGCCGATTGACCCAGCGAGCTGCCAGGGCGATCGCCCCTAGCATAAACGGCATTTCTAGCAGCTCTGCCGTGCGCTCTCCCAACTGGGGCACCAGCAGCAGCACCCGCATCGTCCCCAGCACAAAACCCGTGGCGAACACTAGCGAAAAGTAGGCGATCGCTGGTTTGAGGAAGTCCAGCCTTGTTCCAAAACTTTCCATAGAAAACCATCCGCTATTTCCGCTATTTATTGGTTTCGCCAAGTTCTGCCGCCGCCAGTTCCTTATTCTAAGTCAGTGTGATCGCCCTTCACGCCCACTGCTTATCTCGGATGCTCTCGCTGGGGAAATTTTGAGAGCGAGTCTTGGCGATCGCCCGTTCTATGGTGTAATATATTGCGCCATAGCTGTTCTCGTGCAGCTTGCTGTTCCCCGAAAATCTGGTCGCGTAGTCTTTATCGGCGCTGGTAGGTGCAGCAACACTTACCAACGCCTGACCCATTGACAGGTCTAGGCTGTCTCAGGGCTTTGCCTATTGTAGGGCCGCCTTGAAACATGCTTCATGTCTCCGGGCGGCCACCTTTTCGGGGTTTCCTTATCCACGTTTCA
>RFIF01000429.1 GCA_003695655.1 Cyanobacteria bacterium J069 | reverse complement strand
ATTGTATATGTGCTGATTTTGATCCCAACTGCGATCGCTGCTTTGCAAGCTCTGGGAATTCAAGCGATTTCCGATCCGGCGATCGCCATGCTAAACGACATTTTGACGGCGCTGCCTCGCATTTTCACAGCGGCCCTGCTGCTGGTTGTGTTTTACGTGATTGGGCGCTTTATCGCTGACTTGGTGACAAACCTGCTGACTAGCTTCGGCTTTAATCATGTCTTTGAATGGTTAGGACTGCCGATCCAGACGGCTCCAGCAGTAACCCAACCGCCCAGTCCGCCCTATGATGCAACACCAGGTGGTGAACCGACCGTCGTCCAGCCAACTGCCGCTCTGCCTCGACGCACCCCTTCCGAAATTGTGGGGATCATCGCCCTGGTGGGCATTATGCTGTTCGCGGCAGTGGCCTCGGCTGAGGTTTTACAATTCCAGCAGCTTACGGCAATTGTGAATGGCATCTTGGCGGTGGCTGCCCGCGTGCTGGTGGGCGTGATTGTGTTTGGCGTGGGTTTGTATCTGGCAAATCTGGCTTTTAACCTGATTGCCGGGTCTGGCGGTCGGCAGGCGCGAATTTTAGCCCAGGCGGCTCGCATTGCTATCATTGCGTTGGTTTCCGCAATGGCGCTCCAGCAAATGGGAATTGCTACCGACATTGTGGCTCTGGCGTTTGGTTTGTTGCTAGGGGCGATCGCCGTGGCGCTGGCCATTGCCTTTGGGTTGGGCGGGCGCGATGTCGCCGCCGAACAGCTCCGCGAATGGATCGCGTCTTTCAAGCAGCAATCCTAACCCTTTACCATCTACCCGAAGCTTCTCTGTTCGCAGAGGTAGGCAAACAAATGGCTTAAAGACGTGCCTTGGGGCATAGGCAGCTAGGCTTCTGAAATAGGGGTAAGTGTAGCAATCATTCCCCCTTGCTCGAAGGAGTCTTGTCATGATCCATCGCTTCTCGTCTGTTGTGCCTCCTGCCAAGCGCCCTCTGCTCAAGCGTCCGCTGGTCTGGGTAGGACTGGCGGGCACGCTGGCCTTGCTAGGTGGCGTTATCTTGCCGGAATACCGAAACTCCGGTATTTACCACAAGGGCGAATCGGCCAGGACTTACGCAGTTGAAACGAGTTCTGTAGATTCTGGATGATTTTTCGCGGGCGCAGCCCGCGAAAAATCATCCAACTGCGTAAGTCCTATCGGCTTATGAATCTGGCGACTGTCCGGCGGCGATCGCTCAATTTGACCGCCTGGCAGAACTCGACGCTACGTACTATGTGGATAAGGCGGCCCCATATCGGGCTGAATGCCAAGCTTTTTTGGAGATTGAGGCGCAGCAGGCGATCGCCGCTCCTAGTGCCACGCTGCTTAGCTACAGCAGCTTTCTGACGCAATATCCTGATACAGCCCTCAACACCCTGGCCAAGCAGCAAAGCAGCACCCTGTTTCAGCAGCACCAGCCCGAAAAGCTAGCCGATGCTGCCCTCTGCCCCAAAATTGCTGCCGTCTCTAGTATGGGACTGGTGCCCACGCCGGAAACCCAAATCCCAGCGCTACACTACGCCTGTGGCAATGCCTACGTGGCGCAAAAAGACCTCGGCACGGCGCTGACGCACTACAACACCGTGCTCACAGAACATCCCAACGCTGCCGAAGCGAAGGATGCCGAAGCGGCGATCGCCCGCACGCTGGTGGACCAGGCTAATGAAACGGGTGCTGGCAAAATTCCGCCGCCCCGAGCGGTTGGGTCTTCGGGAAACCGCAGCAGCGTGGTGAAAATTCGCAATAACTCGCCCAAAGTCTTGCGCATCGTCTTTAGCGGGCCAGAGCCACAGTTTGCGGAGTTGCCCCCCTGCGCCGACTGTCAGGTCTACACAGCCCCCGCCAGTTCCTGTCCCGAAAAAGGCGCAGAAGGAACCTACACCCTCAAGCCTGGTCGATACAGCGTGCTGGTGCGGGCAGCCGACGATAGCAGCGTCACCCCGTTTACCGGCGACTGGTCAATGCAGCAGGGCAAAGCCTACAGCAGTTGCTTCTACTTAGTGCGGCGGCCCAGATAAGAAGGTCAGAAACACTGACGATCGCCCTGGTTTGCAGAGTTGGGAAAGTGGGCGATCGCCCTGAAGACAATTGAAGCTGAGGCAAGTTTTGCTAAAGCCCTTAAGAGGTTTTCTGCAACTCATCCAGCCTGGCCAGCACCTCGCGGCTGTGAACTGCTGGATTGACTCCCAAAAAGCGCTCTCGCAAAATGCCATCCGGGTCAACGAGATAGGTATGCCGTAGCGACATTGTGCCCAGCCAAGACCCGTAGGCTTTGCTGATGGCACCTGTCGTATCAGCCAGCAGCGGAAACCTCAGCCCTTCCGAATCACAAAACTCTCGGTGAGAATCCACATCATCAACGCTGATGCCCAGAATTTGTGCATTGCGGGCTTGATACTGCGGCAAATCTCGCTGAAACCGCTGTGCCTCCAGCGTGCAGCCGGAGGTAAAGTCCTTGGGATAAAAATACACCACGACCCACTGACCCCGATAGTCTGCTAAGGACACGGTGCCATCACCCACATTGGTGGGCAGAGAAAACTCCGGAGCGGGCTGGTCTAGCGGCGGCTGAGGGCCACCCAGCGCCCAGGCATCTGGGGCGGGAGCCGCAAACCAGACAGATAGCCCCAGCAGGAGACAAGCCATCAGCCGAACGAGCGATCGCCCTTGTGATGAAATTTGCGATGAAAAATTCCAAAAAGCCATAGCGCTCAGTAGACCCGTGTTGTCACAATCTTGATTTGCTGTTCTTAGCATATTGTTACACTTCAAGGGACTGACAGAATGCAGCAGAACAGAATGCAGTAAAAATAGAGACGCGACACAATCAGTCTGTGGAAACCGCATCGAAAAGCTGAAAAGCCTCCCTGAACTCACTTCAGAGAGACTTTTGCTAGTTAATTTCGGGATACCCCCAGGGGAATTCGAATCCCCGTCGCCTCCGTGAAAGGGAGGTGTCCTAGGCCTCTAGACGATGGGGGCGTGTCCCAGACCTCAACTAGACTAGCGAATGAAAGTCATGAATGTCAACACCTGTTTTCATAAACTTGGAAAATCTGCTGATCCGTCGCGGGTTCTGAGCTGGTCACGACGCTGCCAGCCAAATGCCAAGTTGCTGAAAGTCTAAATCTTGCAGAGGCTTGTTT
>RFIF01000428.1 GCA_003695655.1 Cyanobacteria bacterium J069 | reverse complement strand
CAAAACGTGGTGAACCTGCTCTATAAGCGCCAACCCGAACTCGTCGTCGCCCGCGCCTGCGACCAGCCGCGCCGCGCCGTGTGGATTGGCAACCACAAGCTAATTGAAACTGGGGGCGACTCCGGAACGGATCGCTTCGCGAATCGCCTGGAGCTATACGACTTTCAGCAAGATCCCACCGAAGCGCTCAACCTCAGCGACATCCTGCCGGAAAACGTAGAGGTTCTCCAGGAGTGCTTGCAGCAGTTTGTGGGGGAATATGCGGGCGAGGGCGTGGAATATGGCGATCGCGCTGGCGGGACTGAGCAAAATCGTGCTCCCGGTTTCGATGATCCTGAAGTACAGCGCCGCCTGCGTGATCTGGGCTATCTGGAGGATTAGGGGCTAGGGGTCAGGGGCTAGGGTCAGGGGCTAGAGGTCAAGCATGTTCCCGCATCAGACGCTATAAGAGTCAGGAGACTAGAATGTACGTCCTCATTGGGGGTGCGGGTGTCATTGGCATCAGCCTGGCACAAACGCTGGTGGATCTAGGACACACGGTTGCATTGGTGGATATTGACCCCAACGCCTGTCGCTATGCGCGCGAACAACTGGGGGCAATGGCGTTTGAGGGCAGCGCGGTGAGTATTGAGGTGCTGCTGGAAGCGGGTATTCGCAAGGCCGATGCGATCGCCGCTGTATTGCGAGAAGACGCGCTTAACCTGGCGATGGTGACGCTGGCTAAACATTACGGCGTGCCGCAGATCGTCGTGCGAATGCGCCATCGAGACTTTGCCGAACCTTACCGTATCGCGGGCGCAACTACCATTGTCAATGCCATCGATCTGGCGGTTTCCACCATGGCCAACGCCATCGAGTTTCCCCAGGTCGAGTCGATCATGCACTTTGAGCAAGGTCAAATTGAAATCCTGAAGCTTAATATTCCTGCGAGCTGTCGCGTCGTCGGCCGCAGCATTGCCGAAATCGCCCAAGATCCTCGCTTTCCCCCCGATTCTTTGATCATCGGCTATCAGCCTCACCACCACGAAAACCTGCTGATTCCCAAAGGCGGTACGGTGCTAGAGGCAGGTTCCACCATCCTCATGGCCACCAAACCCGGCTCCATCCATCAGGCCGTGGATTTCATCGACGGGGAACTGGTGGAATAGTCCGTGGCCGGTGATTCTGACCAAACCGCTGGACTCTGTAGACTCTATGGACTCTGTGGACTCTGTAAGATTCTTAACCTCCCGCCGCTCAGCCACGTTTTACGCGCTGGAAAGCCTGGAAGAATACGTGCTTATCAACACGCGCCGTCAGCGGGTCGAATGCTTTCGTCGAAATGATGCAGGACTATGGGTATTGCAATTCTACATGGCAGAAGCGGAGACGTTCCGTTTAGAAAGTCTAGACTTTACCGTTTGCTTTTCAGACTTGTATGAAGATGTCGTTCTAGAACCCAGTCCTGAGCGACCCGACACGCATTCCCTCTAGCGTGCTTTGAGCTGGTCTTAAACCGTTCCCTGCTCTGTTCCAACGGGATGTGTGAACGCGGCTAGAGCCAGACAGTGAAGACATAGCCAAAATAGGCAAGATAGATCAACCCCGTCGTGGCGATCGCCCCTTTGCCCAACCAGGTGTCGTAGCCGCGAAACAGCAGAAAGCTGCTAATAATCACCGCTGCAATTTCAATAACGCTGACCACGTTGCCGTAGTAGCGCGGGTCCCAATAGGACACGGGGCTAATCAACCGCCAGTCGGAAAAGGGGAAAAAATGGCGGTGGGCATCGTCGTGGTGCAATGGCAAATCGCCTGCAATATGCAGCAGCATACTGACAAACAGCAGCGTGCCGAAGGGCGATCGCCCCCAAAGCGAAATCCCCAACCCCAACAGAATCAGCGGAATCGAATTGAACAGATCAATAAAATTTTGCCAGTGCGGTTCAAAATACGCCTTCGACCAGATGATGGATTCCGGCGTGTTTCGCAGCACCTTTTCAACGAAATAAAACACAAACATTGGCGCATCGGGTAACACTGCACCAATAATCACTGGAGTTAGCAAGCGCCCCTGATCTTGACGACCCAAGCATAGTAAATTTAGCACAATATGAGCAGGGGTATTCATCTTTTGCTGTCCTAGGTTTACTTCCAAAACTCATCAATATCAACCTGAGCCAATTCCTCTTTTAGCTCTTGAAAATAGCCACTTTGAGTAATGAGATTGACTTCTTGAATCCGCTTAGCTTGGTCAATTTCAATTTGCAAATCTTCCAGTTGTTTCTTGAGCGCGTCTTCACGCAGGCGGCGATCGGTAATGTCCTGAATAATTCCTTCGTAATAAAGCAGCCTGCCCTGGCTATCGTAAACGGCTCGCGCATCTTCTTCAATCCAAATCACACTGCCGTCTTTGCGATAGACCTGATATTCCAATCCTTTTACCTGCCCCTCAGATTTCATGAGCCGATAAAAGCGCTGGCTGTCTTGAATATCCACATAGGTTTGCTCCGGAATGTTGGTTACACTCTGGATCATTTCTGCTGGAGAATCATAGCCATAAATGTGAGCCATCGCTGGATTTACCTTCAAAAATTGCCCCGTGGGTGAAGATTGAAAAATGCCTTCCAGCGCGTTTTCAAAAATGCTGCGATAGTTCTCTTCTGTAATTCGCAACTCTTCATTTTTTTGCTCCAGTTTCGCAAAAGAAGACTGAAGCTGACCGGCCATGCTGTTGAACGAAGTTGCCAATTGATCAATTTCTCTGAGGGCGCTGGGAGCAATGTGCTGAGACAGCGCACCCTGGGCAATTTCATTGGAGGCTTGCGAGATGCGCTGCATGGGACGGCTGACCCAGCGAGCCGTCAGGATGCCGAGGGCGATCGCCAGCCCCAGCGATCCCAGCGCCAGCCAAATGGCGTTGCGGGTGGTGGTGTAAATATCGCCCATAAAGTCCGCCTCGGGCACAGTTATCACAATTAGCCAGTCCAGCCCGCGCCCGTCTTGAAACGGCAACACCTGCACAAACTGCCGCTGCCCGTCAACCACAAAATCAAGCTGGTGCGCCGCCTGAATGT
>RFIF01000427.1 GCA_003695655.1 Cyanobacteria bacterium J069 | reverse complement strand
GATTTAGAAACCCCTCTAGAAACCCCTCTAGAAACCCCTCTAGAAACCCCTCTAGAAACCCCTCTAGAAACCACAACTCTAGGAAGCATTGCCACTATCCGACCTCCACGCTGGACTTTTCTGCCTTTGGCTGCGCTGATTGCCCGTTTTGGCTGCTTTGCTCCACCGGGAAAAGCTGCTCGAAGCTATGAGACAGTTGCTTTGTCGATTTCGCAAAGGCCACTTCCTGGGTCAGCGCAAAGTAACGATTGGGGTTTTGGATTCTGGCAACGCCGTTGGCCACAATGCCCAACACAGACTGGCCAGAGAGGTTCAACAGTCCCCGCGTCGCCTTCAGATCTTCGACAGCAGTGGTGTCGGGGCGCACAACCAGCAGCGTGCCGTCTGTCAGCTTGCCCAGCGTCGAGGCGTCCGCTGCGCCCGAGAGTGCGGGCGTGTCAAAAATGACGACATCGTATTGCTGAACAACGGCAGCAATGAACGGCAGCAGCTTTTGAGGGGTGAGCGCGGCGCTGACCGGGGTGGGCAGGTTTCCTGCTGGCAGCAGCGCCAGGTTGGGGGCGATGGGTTGAACGCAGCGCTCCAGTTCTGCTCGCTGCTCCAAGACTTCCGCCAAGCCAGCGGAGCCGCTGATATTCCAGATCTGGTGCTGGGTGGCGCGGTGCAAGTCAGCATCAACCAGCAACACGGTTTGCCCGGTCTGGGCGATCGCCAGCGCCAGGTTCGCTGCCACTTGCGACTTACCCTCTTGAGGCACCGAACTGGTAATCACCAAGGTTTTTAGCCCAAACTCTGAACCCAGCAGCCCCAGGTTAGACTGCAACACGCGGTAGGCATGGTGGATGTCGGCAAAGCGCCCCGCTTCTCCTTGCAGCACGGGCGGCACATCCTGCCGTCCGCCATACTTCTTCCAGGCGGGAACCACGCCCAGCAGCGGATACTGGAGCAACTGCTGGGTGTGGGGCACTGTCTTGGCCGAGCGATCGCACAGGTCTAGCAAAAACGCCGTCACCACGCCCATTACAGATCCCAGAATTACTCCACCCAGTAGAAACAGTTTCTTGCCAGAGTCCGCCGGCTTTTCGGGCACCAGCGCCGCCGAAATCACCCGCACGTTGTCGATGGTTTGGTCTTCCGCCACCTGCACTTCTTGCAGCCGTTGCAGCAACGACTCATAGGTTCCCTGGGCGGCAGCCAGTCGCCGTTCGAGTTCGCGCTGGGTCGCCTCTAGCCGAGGAATGGTAACGGCGCGATTGCGCTGCTCAGCTTGCAGCCGGGAGAGTTCGCTAATTTGGTTAGCCAGCGCCACCCGTTCTACCTCCGACTGCACCAACCCCGCCGTCAGATCTTGAGCCAAAGCGCCCATCTGAATGTCGCGCTCCGAAACCCGACTCGACTGACCCACCAACTGCGCCACCCGACCTTGCAGCCGCTGTCGCAGCAGAGACTCTTGCCGCTCTAACGTGGCGATCGAGGGATGGGTCGAGCGATAGCGCGCCCGCTCCAAATCGAGCTGTCCCTGCACCTGCTGAAGCTGAGCAAAGACTTCTTGGATGGCCGGAGACTGGCTCAGGGCGGTAGCGCTCATCGCCTGATCAGGCGTCATTCTCAACTGCTGCTGCAATTCGCTCGAACGGGTGCTGGCGTTGACAAACTGCGTTCTGGCCCTGGCAACCTCGTCGTCGAGACGTTTCATTGCTTTGACCGTTTCGCGTGATTCTTCATCCAGCAAGATCACCTGATTTTGCTCTTTGAACTGTTGTAGCGCCACCTCTGCCTGGCGAACGGCAGCCTCAGTTTTGGGCAACTGCTCAGAGATAAACTTGCGAGCGGCTGACGCTTCTGCCTGATTGGTTTGAATATTGTTGGTGCGATAAACCTGGATGACTTTATTAACCACTGCTGCCGCCTGCTCTGGATCACGATCGGCATAGCCGACCTGGATCATGTCAGTACCGGGAATGGGCTTCACCGTCAGCACTTCCAGAAATCCCACCGGACTGAGTGGTGCGCCTTCGTCATCAGTCAGCTTGAGATCGGCGATCGCGGCTTCGGCAATCGGCAGCGACCGAATCGTTTCGACCTGGGTGACGATTGGGTCTGTGTCGGTACCAATCGCACTTTGTCGTCCGATAGAACTCGTCCCCGCTGGCTCTAGCCCAGTCAGCGAGGAGGTGCGATCCAGCTTGACCAGAACCTTGCCGGAGGCGCTGTAGACAGACTCCCGCGACATTGCCGCCAGCGTTGACAATACAACAACCGTGCTAAAAACCCCAATCGCAGGCAGCCACCGCCGCTTTAGCACCTGTCCATATTGCTGTAAGTCAACATCTACTTCTTCTCGAAAAGATTGAGTACCCATGAGATTTCCAGAGAACAGTATAACGGTCGATTAACCCAGGATTTATTAATCTGAATTCTTCAAACTTTTGAGCAGGCGATCGCTTTTTTATAAGTCAGCTTTTTGGCAGAGTTCTCGTGTTTTTATATATACTGATGCCCTCAAACGCTGTACTCAAAGTTCATCAATTAAAATCCCGACTCAGCACCCCAATCTTCTCGAACAGTTGTCAACCTCAAACTGAATCATGGAGTTCAAATACACCCAGCACGGTTTCAAGGCAGATTCAACTCCAAAAATAGACAAACTACCCCTTGTTTCATCTTTCACAGCCAAGAGAAGCAAATCAACAAAGTCCCTTTTCGCTTCACATGAGCTTTGATCTATTATCAAGAGTTGATAAACTGCACTCACTTGGAAAATAGAATTCGATGTGCTTCAAAGAATCGATAAAATCTCACCCGGAACAAAATCAAAATCGCTTGCAGTTTGTCTTTTAAGCGATCAAGATTTCCAGAATTTAAAACCACCCAGGTATGTGGCAAGACAGAAAGCAGAACCGCCCAGCTTCGGAACGCCCAAATAATCTGCCCAAACTGACGTTCACAAACTAAATGATAATTTTCACGAGTCAATCGTTGCCATTTGCGCACTAGCTCACCCCAGCTCCGCCGGGCCGGATGTCCTACGCAAACATCGTCTTGATAGATGAGCGAATAGCCAGCGGCGATCGCCCGATGGCACCAGTCTTTATCTTCCGAAACACTCTGACGAAATCCACCCACTGCATCAAAAACTGTCCGAGAAACCAATAAGTTTGCAGTTACAGAAAATCTCTTTTCGGTTACGTAGTCCTGGTTATTAAATGCGAACACAGCCTCAAACGCCTCAACCGGATGGAGTGTGTTGGGATCATCCAAAACAACCTGAACCTTTCCCCCGACTATATCCGCCTGCTCTATCGCCCTCAAACCACATTCCAACCAGGTTGGGGCAGGTTGACAATCCGAATCTGTGAATGCCAGAACATCAGCTTGAGAGGCTAATACACCACAGTTGCGAGCCGCGCCAGCGCCCTGAATAGAGGCTAAAACAACCTGCACTTGATGACCTGCCACCTCGTCCGCCACTGCTTTGACAGCCTCTAAACCAGCGCTTGAGTTATTATCAGCAACGATAATTTCAAATTGATCCATGGGCAGCGTTTGCCGCATTAAACAGTCAAGGCATACTTTAAGGTTATCTAGATCGTTGAAATGAGGTATGACAACAGATATCCGAGGAGCCATAGGAGTTGAAAATGAACATTGACTTTGAACCCGTCATCTAACAGAAAATCGGGCAGATATGCGGTTCTTCATCCTTTATGAATCGTTCTATACTCCTGATAAGTTATTCCCAAAATTCCAGCCATCCGTCCAGCACCCCGAAAAATTCTAAGAAGGGATGCAACTGGGGCAGGTTTTCTCAAGACCAGCGCTGATGGAATCGTTAACAACCCATAGGCAACCTGTGCGAAGGCCTTAGCACTAGAAATCAGCCGATTTTGCAGTGCCGGTTTTGCCTCTTTTTCCCACAGGGAATAGCTCAGACAACTACGATATCCTCGCAACAAAATCCACTTTAATGTGGTGCGGCTTTTGGGAATCCATTCATAAACTACGGCTTCATCCGCCCAAACCAGCTTCTTTCCTGCCTGGTGCAAGCTGCGAAAGAAATAGGAATCCTCTCCGCCTGTCAGCGCAAATCGCTCCTGGAAAACCTGTTCGACTCCTCGCACTAACGCTGCTCGAAGTAACACATTGTTAGTGTAGGCGGCCTCTAGAAGATGCCCTGTAGGATAGCGATCGCTCTCAAAAAAATGACCCCGAATGGCCCAGGCAGGCGCATCTGCTGGGAAACGGGGCAACACTGGTCCATGCACTACATCTGCCTGGTGAGCAATTTGGGTCAAAAGGAGCTGCTCTAGCCAGGCGGGATCGGGAACTTCGTCATCATCAATGAACGCAATAAAGTCACTCTTGGGGGAAGCCAGGGCGATCGCTCGATTGCGAGCATAGGAAATGCCACGACGAGGCTCAATACAACTGGTCAATCGCCAAGGATATTCAGGCGCTAGCTGGTTGCAAGCGTGAAAAGCCTCACCCGCTTCATCGTTGTCTACAACCACAACTTGAAGGGTGGGCTGAAGCTGCCTAAATTGCAAAAGGCTAAGTCCTTCTAAAAGGCGTTCTAATCCTTTGGGCCGTTGATAGGTAATGACGCAAATCGTGATCAACATTGCTGGCTCCCAAAAAAACTTAGCTTGTCACTGCTCTAAGCTGTTTGACCAATTTATTGACAATTTGGGGACGAGATTTACCCATTAAAAACCAGGCGATCGCCAGTTTTGCCAGCTCAGTTGGCATATATCCAACCCACAAAAACCAAAGGCTTAAAATCACCTTTCGCTTTTTGGGATAACTCGAATACTTCCAGGTCGCCCAAAATCCTTTCCATGCCAGCATGGCACTAGAATCCTGAGGATAGAGATGACCCTGAGGATCGACTTTGAGAGAAACAATTCGATCGGTTAAATGCAGGGTGTCTCGCAGCCCTGGTTCATGATCAACAGTCAGATCCAAGCTAGCAGCGGTGCTCGACAAAGCCTGATATCGCACCCGATCATGCTGCAACGATTTCCGGAATCGGGAAATCTCGATCTCTTGACCCGACGAGGCCCATAGATTTTCGCCATGTTTGCGACGGACTCCAAGCGGGGCTTCGATCGCCAAAACCTTGCCATAAAAGGGGGCGATCGCCACAAGATAGCCATCGGCAGAAATCCGAAAATCGTCCTCAGGAATAGGCAGAATTCGTTCTAGCACCGCGCGACTAAAACTTGTTCCACTGGTAACTGTGGTGTTATACCGCCCCTTTGTTAACAGCAAAGGAGTCACATCGCCGTGGTCAAACGTAATTTCTGGCGCGGGATATAGATCAATGTAGTTTCCCTCTGCGTCCCTCGACTCTAGACGGGCTTGGGCTTGCGCAACATCTGCTTGCCACTGTGAAACGATGGTTTCTACTGCATGGGGAAACAAATAGTCATCTGCGTCCAAAAAGACAATAATGTCGCCTTTGCTGGCGCGAAAGCCTGCGTTCATGGCAGAGGCCTGACCGCCATTTTCTTTAATCACCGGAATGATGCGATCGCCATAGCTCCAAATAATGTCTTGCGAGCTATCTCGAGACCCATCATCAACCACAATTACTTCTGTCTCGGCGTAAGTTTGTTGAAGACCACTCTCTATGGCCTGCTCCAGAAAACGACCATAGTTGTAGTTATTAATGATGACACTAACAAATGGCTGCATGAGCGCTTAACCTGAATGCTTAACCTGAACAGAGTATTAGACAGTTTCGAGGCAGTTCACTGCTTTCAAAACCGTTCTAGGGGTGCCCGGATACTTTGCAACCAGATGGTCTGTTAATTTCGGCCCATTAAATAGCTGACCTCTAAAGGCAGGGGGCGGCTCCAGAACACAATGCTGAAGCTCATCCAGGTTTAAGCAATGCCTGATACCAAATTGCTGCATACTTCTAGCAAATAGAAGCTGATGGTCATCAATATGCTCATTAAATCTGGAAAGCCGGGGCAGCAATACAAAGCTGGGTGCGTGTCACCTTCTTGAGAGGAAATTAGAGCAGGTTGTTGAGGTAAGCACAGCGGTGGGCTAACACCTTCGGCACATGCTCTGGTTTCCAACGT
>RFIF01000426.1 GCA_003695655.1 Cyanobacteria bacterium J069 | reverse complement strand
GGGGATAATCCCCTGGCGGCGCGAGTACAGCAGGAGACGCAGCAGTGGCAGGCAGCGGGATTAACCCCAGCACAGGCAGCAGGGCGATCGCGCTATCGGGTTTTTGGCTCCAAACCCGGAGCCTATGGTGCAGGGCTGCAAGGGCTAATCGAAGCGCAAAACTGGACGGAGGATGCCGACCTGGCTCGCGCCTACATCAACTGGAGCAGCTACGCCTACACGGGACAGGGCGAGGGCAAGTCTGCTCCGGAGGCGTTTGAATCTCGCCTCAAGTCGCTGCAAATCGTGCTGCACAATCAGGACAACCGCGAGCATGACCTGCTGGATTCTGACGACTACTACCAGTTTCAAGGCGGCATGACGGTCGCCGCCCGCGCCCTGACGGGGCAAAATCCCCAAGTTTACTTTGGCGATCACGCCCTCTCCGAAAATCCCAAAGTCCGCACGCTGCAAGAAGAAATCGCCCGCGTTTACCGTTCCCGTGTGGTGAACCCCAAGTGGATTGAAGGCGTGATGCGCCACGGCTACAAGGGCGCGTTTGAGATGTCTGCAACGGTGGATTATCTGTTTGCCTACGATGCTACGACGCGCTGCGTGACCGATCATATGTATGAAGGCGTGGCGCAGGCCTACGTGTTGGATGAAACCGTGCAGGCGTTTGTGCAAGAAAAAAATCCCTGGGCACTGCGCGACATGGCCGAGCGGCTGCTGGAGGCACAGCAGCGGGGGCTATGGGCGGGGGCAGCGGTGGAAACCCTGGAGAAATTGCGAGCGATCGCCCTCCGGGCCGAGGGCACTATCGAATCTCGCCTCTAGCCACTGGACTTAATAAGGACTGCGTAAAGAAAAACTGATCCAGCATTCAATCATCCTGCCATTTGCACTACGCTTCCCTCCCAATCAAAGGCGCTACCATACGGGCAGGCTCTTTGTTTTACCAGCCCTTCCTGAATGCATGAGTCCTTTCGTCGGGTTTTAACGGGCGCAGTTTTGTTTCTGATTACTATCGTCGTGGCGACCGCCGGGTATATGGTCGCGGGCTGGTCTTTTCTCGACGCCATCTATCAAGTTGTCATCACGGTGTTTGGTGTTGGATTTGGAGAAGTCAAACCTATTTCTACGCCGACCCTGCGAATCTTTACCATGCTTGTGATTATTGGCGGCACCTCCTCTGCGGTCTATGCGGTAGGCGGCATCGTGCAAATGATTACCGAAGGAGAAATTAACCGGGCACTGGGAGTCAGGCGGATGTTAAAAATGATCGAAACCCTAGAAAATCACGCTATTATCTGTGGTTTTGGGCGAATGGGGCAAATTTTAGCCCGTGAGCTAACTGCTAAAAATCAGCCCTTTGTGATTCTGGATAACGACAGCACCCGCGTTGTGGAAGCGCAGGAAATGGGCTATCTGGTGCTCAGCGGCAATGCGACGGATGAGGATGTGCTGGAACTGGCGGGCATCCGTCGGGCAAAACACCTGGCTACTGTGCTGCCGGATGATGCGGCGAATGTATTTATCACGCTGACGGCTCGCGGCATGAACCCAACCCTGTCGATTTTGGCGCGGGGGGAATATCCCAGCACCGAGCGCAAGCTGCGCCTGGCCGGAGCCAATCACGTCGTGCTGCCTGCCACGATCTGCGCCATGCGAATGTCACAAATGATTACACACCCTGCCTCGCTGGATTTGCTAAACCGCAACGATGGCAGCAGCACTCTCAACGAGCTGTTGGGCAACCTCGATGTGCAGTTGGATGAGCTGAAGGTAGCACCGGGTTCTGCGCTCGTAGGCAGCTTTGTCAAAGATTTAGAAGTCCGTGGACATGCCAGCCGCGCTTACCTGATTGTGGCCCTGCGGCGGCAAGACGGGACGCTGATTATGAACCCTGGCGCGACGATCGCCCTGCATGAAAACGACACGGTCATTGTCATGGGTCATAAAGGCGACATCCCTAAGCTGGCAGAGGAATTGTCGATTAAGCGCCAGATCCGTTATCGCGGCGCAAAGCTATGAGCGCTTGAAGGCTTGGGCAAGTGCGTTTAGTGCGACTTCTGAAAACGGGAAGAGGCAAAAGACAAAAAAATAGAGGGAGCGATCGCCCCCTCTGCCCATCAAACGGTATTCTCAGACGTGCCCTATTTCAAGGAGTTCGCACCTGCGACCACCTCCAAGATTTCCTGGGTAATCGCGGCCTGACGGGCTTTGTTATAAGTCAGTGTGAGCGACTTCATCAAATCGCTAGCATTTTCGCTGGCGTTGTTCATCGCGGTCATCCGGGCGGCCAGTTCGCTTGCGGCCGACTCTTGCAGCGCCCGCAGCAGTTGGTTGTTCAGATACAGCGGCAGCAGCGCATTCAAAATTTGCACCGGATCTTGCTCGAAGATCATATCTTGCGGGAAAGAGCGTGCCTCGGGCGCTGCCACTTTCTGACGCTCCACCTCAAATTCGCCGCCCCGGCTAGTCAGCCGGAAGATTTCATCATCGGGTGTTTCCAGCCCTTGCGGATCAAGCGGCAGCAGCGTTTGAATCACGGGACGAGAGCTGACCAGCGAAACAAACTTGGTGTAAATCAACTCGACCCGATCCACCGACTCCGACAAAAACAAGGACAAGACTTCGTCAGAGATCTTGGACGCTTCGGCTGCCGTCGGAATCTGCTCCAGCCCAGTGAAGGTTGCATCCATCGGCTGGTTTCGACGCTGAAAATATTGCAGCGCTTTGCGACCGACGATGACGAAGCGATAGTTCAGTCCTTCAGCCTGTAACTCTCTTGCTCGAGACTCGGCGCGTTTAATAATGTTGCTGTTGTAGCCACCGCAAAGACCGCGATCGCCCGAAATCACCAGCAGACCGACGGTTTGCACATCTCGAGCCTTGAGCAGCGGCAGATCTGCATCCTCAAACTGCATCCGCGCCTGCAAGCCATATAGCACCTGAGCCAGCCGATCCGCAAACGGGCGAGTGGCAATCACTTGCTCTTGGGCGCGACGAACTTTTGCAGAAGCCACCAGGCGCATCGCCTCGGTAATTTTCTTAGTATTCTTGACCGACTGAATGCGATCGCGAATTGCCTTAAGATTTGCCATAACTAGGAGTTGGGGGTTAGGGGTTAGGGGTTAGGAATTTTGACCGAATGAGATCAGGAGCAAGGAATCATGCTGATGCCTGCCTCCTGACCCCGGCTCCCTAACTTCTACTTCAGACCGGCTAGGAAGGTCTGTTTGTACTCGGCGATCGCCTCTTTCAGCAGCGATTCAGCTTCTTCCGTCAGCGCCTTCTGTCCTTGAACCACTTCGATATACTTGGCTTTGCTGGTCTTCAGATAATCGCGCAGACCCTTGGTAAAAGCAGTGATCTGCTCCACCGGGATTTCATCCAGGTAGCCATTGATGCCGGAATAAATCACAGCCACCTGCTCAGCTACCGACAGCGGCGAGAACTGAGGCTGCTTCAAAATTTCCCGTAGACGCTGACCCCGCGCCAGCTGATCCTGAGTCGCTTTGTCCAGATCAGATGCAAACTGCGTGAATGCCTCCAGCTCTGCAAACTGAGCCAGCTCCAGCTTCACCTTACCCGCCACTTTCTTCATCGCCTTGGTCTGAGCCGCAGAACCCACCCGCGACACCGAGATACCGGCGTTCACCGCAGGTCGCAGACCCGAATTGAACAGGTCAGAAGACAGGAAGATCTGACCATCCGTAATCGAAATCACGTTGGTAGGAATGTAGGCAGACACGTCACCCGCCTGTGTTTCCACAATCGGCAGGGCGGTCATGCTGCCTTCACCCAGCTCAGGACTCAGCTTCGCTGCCCGTTCCAGCAGGCGGGAGTGGAGATAGAACACGTCGCCAGGATAGGCTTCCCGTCCAGGTGGACGACGCAGCAGCAGCGACATCTGGCGGTAGGCTTGAGCCTGCTTAGACAGGTCATCGTACACGACCAGCGTGTGCTTGCCCTTATACATAAAGTATTCAGCCAGCGTCGCGCCTGTGTAGGGAGCCAGATATTGCAGCGGTGCCGGATCGCTGGCGTTTGCCGCAACCACAATGGTATATTCCAGCGCGCCGCGAGACTGCAATGCGTCTACCACCTGGGCAACGGTGGAGGCCTTCTGTCCCACCGCCACGTAGATGCAGATCACATCCTCACCCTTCTGGTTCAGGATGGTATCCAGCGCCACCGCCGTTTTCCCGGTCTGACGGTCACCAATAATCAGCTCTCGCTGACCCCGTCCCACAGGGATCATGGCGTCAATGGCAGTGATGCCCGTTTGCATCGGCTCATACACCGACTTCCGCTCCACAATCCCTGGAGCCGGAGATTCCAAAAGACGCGAGTCAGTCGCGGCAATCTCTCCTTTGCCATCAATCGGGCGGGCCAGCGCGTCTACCACCCGTCCCAGATACGCCTCACCCACGGGGATAGAAGCGACTCGTCCGGTAGAACGAACCGTGCTGCCCTCCTGAATGTTTAGACCTTCGCCCATCAGCACAACGCCGACGCTATCTTCTTCCAGGTTGAGCGCTAGACCAATTGTGCCGTCTTCAAACTCCAGCAACTCACTGGCCATGGCGTTTTCGAGTCCGTAGACCCGCGCAATCCCGTCACCAACCTGCAACACGGTTCCCACGTTAGAAACCTTGACTTGCTGATCGTATTGCTCGATCTGCTGGCGAATGATGCTGCTAATTTCGTCTGGTCTAATTGCTACCATTGCGTTTCTCTCCAGTTGAACGGTGGGTAACCAAGTCTTTACACAATTCAGGGTGCAAGTTCAGGGTGCAAATAATGATCCTAAATCTTTAAAAGCAGTCAGTCGCTCTGAATGCTGGCTAGACTGTCTGCTAGTTTGAACCTGTTAGCTTTAGTCCAATCCGGCGAAGCTGACCCCGCAGGCTGGTGTCATAAACTTGAGAGCCAACCTTAATCACCACCCCGCCGATCAGTTCGGGGTTAATGCGGGTTTCTAAGTCAACTTGCTGGGCCCCAGTCAACTCTTTCACCTTATTGCGGACTGCTTCTTGCTGTTCCTCGGTCAGCTCAACGGGGGCGCTAACTTCCGCCAATACCGCTTGCTTTAGCTCCCGCAGCAGTGCTTGATATTGCTTGCAAACACTATCTAAGAACAGGATTCGCCCTCGATCAACTAGTAGAAAGAGGAAGTTGAGGGTGTAGGGATGAACCTGATCTGACAAAATCTGGCGCAAAATTCCCTTCTTGGCGTCAGGCTTGATCAGCGGATTCGCTAAGACCTGTTGTAGCTCCTCAGAGTCGGAAAGCAGCGATCGCAGAAGGGTTACGTCTTCGCCCAGACGATCGGTTAAGTCGCCAGACTTAGCGAGAGACATCAAAGCCTGAGCATAGGGTTCTGAAACTTCGGATGCTGTAATCGAGTCCTTCATCAACTGCCTCCCAATGCCGCAATGCCGCGATCAATTAACTGCTGCTGAGAATCGCTGCTCAAACCAGCTTTCAGGCGAGCCTCTACCTGCTGAAGGGCCAGTGCTGCCACCCGCTGGCGAAGTTCAGTCATCACTCGCTGCTCTTCAGCAGCTACATCCTGGGCGGCGGCGGCCTGCATCCGAGCGACGTCCTGTGTTGCCTGCTCCAGAATGGCAGCACTGGCTGCTGCCGCCTGAGACTCGGCATCTGACCGAATTCGAGCGGCTTCTTCCTGAGCCTGTGCCAGCTTTTGCTGTTGTTCTGCCAACAACGCCGCTGCTTCCTGCTTTCGCTGTTCAGCCTCCTTTATGGAAGCTTCAATGCGTGCGCGTCTTTCACTCAGCGTTTTACCCAAAAAGCCGCGCCCAAAATAAATCAACACGCCAATGATAATGACGAGATTGATTAAATTCGTATCTAGCAGGTCGAAGTTAAGTCCAAAGCCACCTTCTTCAGCAGCTTCAGCAGCTTCTCCCGCAGCAGCGGCGATCGCCAACAAACTCGCTAGTATCTCCATCTGTGAATGCCTGAATCTGCGTCCTTAATGATTCACGAATTTTGAACAGGCTTTTGGCAAGCTTGACTAAAGAGCAGCCACGACTCAGCGAAACCGCAGAATCCGTCTCTTAGTGACACTCACCGCGCAAGCACTAGCCAAGTGCAACTCCACCCGTCACCTTGTCCAAAATCTGACGGCTCAGCTCATCTACTTGCTGCTCCAAAGAAGTCAAAGCAGCAGCCTTCTGCGCATCCAGATCTTTTTGGGCCTGCTCTCTTTGAGCCTGCGCCACCTGTTGAGCCTCAGCAATCTTTTGGGCAGCTATCTTCTGCGCATCTGCTTCCGCCGCCGAAACAATCGCAATCGATTGACGGCGAACTTCAGACGCTTCAGTTTCATACTGTTTCGCTAGCGCTTCTGCTTTCGCCAGTCGCTCCTTGGCATCTGACTGATTCGCCCGAATGTATCCTTCGCGATCGTCCAGAGCCTTACCCAGCGGCTTATAGAAAGTCACGTTAAGAACCGCGACCAGCAGCATAAACTGAAGTGCCATGAGCGGCAGCGTAGCGTCGAGGTCGAACAGGCCGCCGCCACCCTCTTCAGCCAGCAAAAGTGTCCAATAAAGCATATTTACGTGCCCCTATATTTTTTGGGGGTTCTACAAACCAAGCCGTTTCCGCTAAAGAAGAAACTGACCACCTAATTCGACAGACAGAAAACCAAGCTCTTAGCTCCATCTGCCAAAGCAGGAGCTGGGACACAATCGCATCCCAGCCCCGCCTATGACCCTTAAGCGAAGGGGTTCGCAAACAGTAGCACCAGTGCAACCACCAGTCCATAAATCGTCAGCGCTTCCATAAACGCCAAGCTCAGCAGCAGGGTACCGCGGATTTTGCCCTCTGCCTCGGGCTGACGAGCAATCCCTTCAACCGCCTGACCAGCGGCATTTCCTTGACCGATGCCGGGGCCAATCGCTGCCAAACCAACGGCTAGAGCAGCAGCAATAACAGAAGCAGCAGCAATAATCGGATCCATGATGTTTTCCTTCCCTAAAAAAGTTACAGAATGAGAAACACGTCAGCAAACGCGCAAGCTAGTCCACGAATCAGCCCAAACACGGGCGATCGCACCACCTTACACAGCGACCGTCGATTGCACTGACGATTGCTGCAACCGAATCGCATAAACGGGGAATTTCACACACCCCAACTGAGGATACTAGTGCTCCTCATGCCCTTCACCGTGGTCTTCCATCGCCTCCCCAATATAAGCGGCCGCCAGGGTTGCAAAGATCAGCGCCTGAATAGCGCTTGTGAACAGACCCAGCGCCATCACGGGCAGCGGCACAAACAGAGGAACCAACAGAACCAACACACCCACCACCAGCTCATCCGCCAAGATGTTCCCAAATAAACGGAAGCTTAGGGAGAGCGGCTTAGTGAAATCTTCAATAATTTTGAATGGCAGCATAAACGGCACGGGCTGCACGTAGTTGCCAAAGTAGCCCAGTCCTTTGCGGCTAAACCCAGCATAGAAATAAGCTAGTGAGGTTAACAGCGCCAGGGCAACCGTCGTGTTGATGTCTGCTGTCGGTGCTCCTAACTCACCCTCAGGCAACCTAAGCAGCTTCCAAGGGATTAGCGCACCTGACCAGTTGCTCACAAAAATGAACAAAAACAGTGTGCCAACAAACGGAACCCAGGGGCGATATTCCTTCTCACCAATCTGGTTTTTTGCCAGATCGCGGATGAATTCTAGTCCGTACTCCATCAGGTTTTGCAGCCCAGATGGAACGCGCTGAATGCTACGAGTCGCCAGAAAGGTGACCAGTACCAACAGTCCGATCACAAACCAGGACGTAAGGAACACCTGCCCATGCAGTTTCAGATTTCCTAACTGCCAATAGAAATGCTTACCAACTTCTAGCTCAGCAAGCGGAAAGGCATTGAAGACGTTTAGAGAAAACAACGTTTCCATGTAAATGGCTTGCCCGAATTAACTGGAGGGATGCTAGGATATCTAAACCTATCCCTGAGAGGGGAAGATCGATGTCCGCAGCATATAGAAAATGATTGCAGCTTTGTAGGTCAAAAAGCCTAAGAAAATAGGCATGATTTGAAGTTGATTCCAACGAGATGCAATCAAGATCAAACCTACGAGAAGCACGAGACGGGTATTCCCAATTCGCCTTTTTTCTCGCCCTAGCTGCTCGACGTTTCTGGCCAACATTCTCAAGTAAACCACACCTGTGCACGCTCCAATCACGTAATTGAGAGCAATATTCAGGGAGTAGACCGCCCACACCGAAACAAAGATGACAGCAGCCATTGCCAGAGTTGTCAGCAGCAGATTGCTCTGGAGCTGGTAGTATTCCTGCATGGATGGGTCAGTTTCTGCCGGGAGTGATCCAGAGGGAACGGTGCTCTCTGGGGAAACAGTCTCAGCTAGATGATCTGCACTTGCTTTAGGTGGGAGATCTGGCGTGGTCACGACTAAGAACCGAATCCAGATAGGTGTTTTAGGAATCGTTGGATGAACAACGAACCAGTGTTGATCATATCATCGCCAGGTAACAATACTTAATGAGGGTTGAATAAAATCACCCAATTCCCTGGCTATTTTTAGCAAGCCTTTTCTAGGGTCTGTTTTCGAGTTGGGCGATCGCTGCAAACTAGTGCCGAATGGTCGTTGCAAGCTGGCGATGCAACGCTGGGCTGGTGTTGCCAGGTGGCGTTACAGGCTCTAGGGCGCGGCATTGGGCAGTGGGGGCGTGAGCAGTAGAATTTGTTGCTGTTGCAGGCTGCGGATGTGGTCTAGCGATAGGGGCTGGGTTTGGAGGATGTGGGCGATCGCCTGCGTCTCGTTCCCTTCACAGGCTTTGAGAAAGGCCCACTCGTCTTCGCTCAAGTTCACGATTTGATAGTCGTAGTTGAACAGGCAGCGACTGTCCCAGCCGTCGATGCAGGGGCTGAGGGACGGAATCGCGCTGAGCAGATCTGCATCCGATGACCAGTCGTAACTTGGGAGGGGCGATCGCCCCAAAAAGAACTCGTAGTGCGTAATTGTGTCGGGGTCGAGCAGTTCGATCAGACGATAGCGCTGGCGATCGCTCAGCCCGCTGGCCCGCTCCATCAGACCGGGCGACTTGCCCAGCAGTCGTTTCAGATCCCACACGCGCGGATTCGAGAACCCCAAAAACGCCAGCCCAGCCGCATCAATCAGCTCAAACAGCGTGTCGATGTTGTAGTCGATTTCCTGCGGATGGACATACATATCGGCAAAGCACTCATCCCGCTGATTTTCCATCGACCAGCGCTCCTGCTCACGCCGCAGCAGGCGATTGGTGTCTGGCAGGTTGGCGAAGATTTCGCGTCCAAGCTGCACGCCGTCGGTATAGTCGCCCCGCTGATCTTGCTGGAGGAGGGCGATCGCCTGTTGCATCAGCTTGATTTCCCAGCGTCCCAGCTCCCCATAGACAAAAATATGTAGAATTCCGCCTGGAGCCAGCTTTTGTGCCAGCGCCTGGATGCCGCGAATCGGGTCGGGCAAATGATGCAACACGCCCACGCAGTTGATCAGGTCAAACTCGCCAGGGAGCTGGTCGGCATCATACAAACTCAGGTGTTGAAACGTCACCCGGTCGGCGCGCGATCGCTGACACCGTTCCCGCGCCACCGATAGGGCCCCTGCACTCAGGTCGATGCCCGTCACCTGCGCCTGCGGATTCAGATGCACCAGATACTCCGTGCCCACCCCTGTGCCACAGCCCGCGTCCAAAATCCGAATATCCTGCCGGGCAGGCCGGCGTCCCGTGCAAAAGTTGTAAGCCGCCAACCAGTTCCAGCGCCAGTTGTAGCCTGGTGGCGGTTCGTCGAGCAGCGGCTCTGGCGGAAACGGATAGGTGTCATACAATCGAGCAACTGCGGCGCTCACAGCCTGGGAATCGGACATGGTAGGAGTGGTTTTTGTAAGGGCAATCCGAATTATAGGGGTTTGGGGGTGTTGGAGTGTTGGAGTGACGGAGTGTTGGAGTGACGGAGTATTGGAGTAGTTTTGATGAGGGGATGAGTAAATTTAAGAATCCTTCTCCCCCTCACCTCATCTCCCCCTCTCCCCCTCCCCCATGCCACCCTCTCGCTTCCTGCTCCACGTCACCCGTCGCTATCCTGGCTGGATGGTGCTGGCGATCGCGCTGGGGCTGCTGGGCGGGGTGTTTAACGGCGTAAGCACGGCGCTGATTGTGCCCGTGCTGCTGGATTTTTTGGGGCAGCCTGTGCCGCTAAACGGCTTACCAGCAATGATTCGGCAACTGCTGGGGTTGTTTGAAGGGCTGCCCGAGGCGCAGCGGCCCCTGGGGATGGCGGGCGTTGTGGTGCTGCTGATCGGGCTAAAGAACCTGGCGACTTATGGCAATTCGCTGGTGGCGGGGGCGCTAAAGCGGGTGCTGGTGAGTGATTGGCGCGAGGCGGGGCTGCGGCTGCTGCTGTCGGTGGATCTGGATTATTTTGCGATCGCCAGCCTGGGCGACGTCATGAACCAGCTCAATGTAGAAGTGAACCGATCGGCGACGGCAGTAACGACGGCAGTCCGGGGACTGACGACGGGCATTACGATTCTGGTATTTGCAGGACTGCTGCTGGCGCTGTCTTGGCCGCTGACGCTGGTGGCGATCGCCCTCCTTGCCGGAGTCACGCTGGTCAATCAGCTCAGCGTGGCGCGGGCGCGGCAGTATGGGGAAACGCTGTCAGCAGCGTCCAAACAATATTCGATCGCCCTGCTAGACGTGCTAACGGGGATGCGGCTGGTGCGGGCATCGGTGACAGAGGAGCAGGAATTTGCCCGCCTGCGGCGGCGGGTGCGCGATCGCGAACAGGCAGAGTATGAATCGCTGGCCAGCTCAGCGGCGATCGCCCCAGTGAGCGAAGTCGTTGGCGTGATCGCGCTCATTTTGATCGTCTGGATTGGGCGGACGTTTTTGGCGGCGGAAATGCAGACCCTCTCCACCGTGCTGCTGACGTTTTTGCTGCTGCTGTTCCGAATGCTGCCGCTGCTGGGCCAGCTCAACACCGCCCGCAACCAGTTTGCCAACGCCATGCCCAGCGTCCAGCAAACCCAGGCGTTTCTCAGCCGCCACGATAAGCCGTTTATGCAAAATGGCACGATCCCGTTTACCGGATTGCAGCAGGGCATTCGGTTTCGGAACCTGTCCTTTAGCTATGCTACGGGCGGTCGTGCCAGCGTTGCGGAGCCAGATCGCCTGGTGCTGCAAAACATCACGCTCGATCTGCCCAAAGGCACGACGCTGGCGCTGGTGGGAGCCTCCGGTGCTGGCAAGTCCACCCTGGCAGATTTGCTGCCCCGCTTTTATGACCCGACGGTAGGGACAGTGGAGCTAGACGGCATCGACCTGCGGCAGTTTGACCTGAGAACCGTGCGGCGGGCAATGGGGATTATCAGCCAGGACACGATTTTGTTCAACGCCCCCGTGCGCGACAACATCGCCTACGGCTGTCCTGGCGCAACGGATGAGCAGATCTGGCAGGCGGCTAAGCTGGCCTACGCCGACGAATTTATCCGCCAACTGCCCAAAGCACTGGACACGCTGATTGGCGATCGCGGCGTGCTGCTTTCGGGCGGACAACGCCAGCGGTTGGCGATCGCCCGCGCCCTGCTGCAAAATCCCGAAATCCTCATCCTCGACGAAGCCACCAGCGCCCTCGACACTGTTTCCGAGCGGCTGGTGCAGGCGGCGATTGAAGCCCTGAGCCGCGATCGCACCACCCTCGTCATTGCCCACCGCCTTTCCACCGTGCAGCGGGCTGACCAAATCGCCGTCCTCGATCAAGGGCATGTTGTCGAACGGGGCACCCACGAAGAACTGCTGCGACAAAACGGTTACTACGCCCGCCTCTGCGCCCTCCAGTTTGCCGATGAAGTCGTCTCCGCCCCTGCTGCCGTGCCCGTCCAGCTTGCCCGCCGCTCCTACGAAATTCGCAATCGGCTGAATGCCATGATCGGCTCCCTCCGGCTGCTAGTCGATGGTGTGATCACCGACCCCGACGAGCGCACCGAACTCACCGAAGAGGCCTACTACTCCACGCTCAATGTCCTTCGCAGCCTGGAAGCCCTGGAGCGTGGCTATGAAGGCAAATCCGATTAAGCCAAAAGGCTGAAGCCAAAATTTAAGCCAGAATTTAAGCCCAAAATTTGGATATTAGGTCACAAAAACTGAACAAGCTGTCCAAACACAGCCAAACCACTAAATTTTTTTAGGACTTACGCAGTTGGATGATTTTTCGCGGGCTGCGCCCGCGAAAAATCATCCAGAATCTATAAAACTCGTTTCAACTGCGTAAGCCCTGTTTTTGCTACCACTAAAAAGTACCCGCGCGGGGACTGAGTTTGCCCAGTCCAACCCAGCACACTAGACATAAGCGAGCTTTTTAGACCGACAAAGTGGATAGTACCAGACCTGCCAACACCACGGCCCAGAAGTCGCCACCGCTTGCATAAGAAACCTCGCTGGGAGCGATATCTTCCTTAGCCATCAGCCGCCAGTTATTCGCTTTAAAGCGACCCCTCTAAAGGCAGTCAATCTGAAAAGCAGTCAATCTGAAAGGCAGACAACAGATTGGCGTGCGGGCTTGTTCGATATTGCGCTACCTACCCTCCATCGCATCTGCACAAACTACTTAAACTACTTATGTCGAAGTCCACACCCCCCTCTGGATCATTCGGCCAGTTTCTGCTGGCTCAGCACCGCAAAGTCCAGCTCGATCAGTCCCGCCAATCCGGTTCTCCTGCTCGTCTTCGCACTCAGCCCACCGACCCACTATTTGCCGACCAGTGGCATTTGGTGAATACGGGACAAACAGGCGGACTTCCCGGTATCGATATCAACGTCGCCAGCGTTTGGGCAGATTACACAGGAGCTGGCATCAATGTCGGCTTAATTGACGATGGCGTCGAGTCTGTCCACGACGACCTGTTTGCTAACTACAACAGCGCCCTGGAGTTTGATGCGGCCGAAAACGATGGCGATGCCGCGCCTAGCTCCGGATTTGATTACCACGGCACCTCGGTAGCCGGGCTAATCGCTGCTTCCGCTAACGGTGTAGGCGGCGTCGGCGTTGCGCCTGATGCCAGTATTTCGGGGCTGCGACTCGACTTTTTCACCCTCGACGAGTCAGACTTCATCGCCCAAGTCACAGCCGCCTTCTACAGAATGGCCAACTTCGACGTGGTGAATAATAGCTGGGGTTATACCATCCCGTTCTACGACAATTTCTCAACCCCGCAGTACGAGGGATTTGGCAAAGCTCTGCAACATGTTGCAGAAACGGGACGCGATGGACTGGGAACAGTTGTGGTGTTTGCAGGCGGCAACGGTCGCGGCTTTGATAATGCCAACTACCACAACCTGGAAAACTCTCGCTTCACGATCGCTGTCGCCGCTATCAACCACTTTGGGGAATCCACCTTCTACAGCACACCGGGTGCCAGCCTGCTGGTGTCGGCCCCTGGGGGTGAATTCAATGATGCGATCGCCACTACCGATTTGTCGGGTGCTGCCGGAGACGACCCCAGCGACTACACCCAGAACTTCGGCGGTACGTCGGCAGCGGCCCCAATTGTAAGCGGCGTCGTGGCGCTAATGCTGCAAGCCAACGCTTCCCTCGGCTATCGCGATGTGCAGGAGATTCTGGCCTATTCTGCCCGCCAAACCGACGCGACGGATTTGGGCTGGTCGTTTAACGGAGCCAAAAACTGGAACGGCGGCGGACTGCATGTCAGCCATGACTACGGCTTTGGGCTAGTGGATGCCCATGCCGCCGTGCGCCTGGCGGAAACCTGGACAGCCCAGAGCACGCTGGATAACGAGCAGGTAGTGAGCGAGACAAGCGCTCCGGCACTGGAGATTCTTGACCTGGACACGGTGAGCGATTCGATTACCATCACCGAAAGTCTCAAGATTGACCAAATCGAGGTGGTGCTGGATTTGGAACACACCTATCTGGGCGACTTGGTGATTACGCTCACCTCGCCCGACGGCACCGAGAGTGTGCTGGTGGCCAATCCTGACAGCTTTGATACGGAGATTAAATTTACCCTGAGCAGCACCCACCACTGGGGCGAGACGGGCGTAGGCACCTGGACTCTGAGCATCACCGACGAGTTTGGTCTGGATACCGGCATCCTGAATCGCTGGACGCTGAAGCTGTATGGTGATGCTCCTAGTGACGACGATACTTACATCTACACCAATGAGTTCGGCAACTTTAAAACCGACGCCAGCAGAACCACACTCAGCGATGCGGCGGGCGTAGACACGCTCAATTTAGCAGCCGTCACCTCTGACCTCGAAATCGACTTGACACCTGGAGCGACTAGCCTGATCGCGGGCAACACCTTGACGATCGCCGCTGGAACGTGGATCGAGAATGCCTACGGCGGCGATCGCGACGACCAGATTAGCGGCAACGCCCTCGGTAATCTGCTGTGGGGCAGGCGCGGCGAGGATTTCCTCAGGGGCAGAGCCGGGAATGACATCTTACAGGGCGAGCAGGGAGACGATCGCCTGGAGGGAGACGAGGGAGCCGACATGCTGATGGGTGGCGACGGCAACGACGCCCTCGCAGGCGGACGCGGCAACGACACGCTAAGCGGCGGAACTGGAGGCGATCGCTTCCTATATACGGGCAGCAGTGCCTTCTCGGCTGGGTCTTTCGGCGTCGATACCATTACGGACTTTAATTGGCTTGAGGGCGATCAGCTCGTCCTCAGCAAGCGCGTCTTCACCGCCCTCACGAGCGCCGTGGGCGACGGCTTTAGCAAAACCAACGAGTTTGCTGTTGTCGCCTCAGACCGCGCCGCCGCTCGGAGCCGCGCCCTGATTGTCTATAACCAGACCAGCGGGGCGCTGTTCTATAACCAAAACGGCAACGGCGTCGGCCTGGGCAGCGGAGCCAAGTTCGCCGTCCTCAGCAGCACTCCCGCACTCGAAGGCATCGACTTTGCCCTTGTGGCCTAGTGTTGCGTCAAGCAATTTCTGCCGGTTAATGTGCCGCGCGAAGCGCG
>RFIF01000425.1 GCA_003695655.1 Cyanobacteria bacterium J069 | reverse complement strand
GATTTAGACAGGTGATTTTAGACAGGTGATTAGGAGCAAGAAATTCTGCCTGCCCCCTAAACTTAGGAGCCGAACGCCGCCACGTTCATATAGCTTGGCGGGCTGGCCTGCGTCATCTTGTGGCGAGAGAGAATATGTTCTGCCAGATATTGGGCATCGCGGGCTATGCCAGAAAAACGACCCGACCCCCAGGTATAGAGCCACGGCAGCCCCAGGAAATACAGCCCTGGCGCACTGGGCACGATGCCCCGGTCGTGCCCCGGATAGCCCTTGCCGTCAAAAATAGGAATTTCGACCCAGCTAAAGTCGGAAAGATAGCCCGTACACCAGATGACAGACGTGATATTCGCGGCTTCCAGGTCGATGGTCAGCGGCTCGTCGTTCGGTTCCCAGACAGGGCGGAAGGGAGGATCAACGGGCGCGTCGATGCCGTTTTTCTCGATGTAGCCGTCGATAGTTTTCTTAATGCTTTCGGCAACTTCATCGGCGTGGTCGAGATTTTGCTTCAGGTCGTCCCAAAAGGAAAGCTGGCAATTTTCCTGCGGAAACGCTTGGCGATTTTCCTGCGGAAACGCTTCGCGAACGCCCACATCTTTCAGCCGTCCGTGCAGCCGCATTCCCTCCAGCGCAAACTGGCGCAGGTCGATCTCGCGGCCGCCGTCGCGCCCGGTGACGTAGTGGTTGGCTTTGTGGCGCACGGCTTCTTTTTGCGGATGTTGATCGACGGGCAGGTCGTAATAGCCCATCTCATGAAGCCAGTCCACCACGTCTTTGCCGCGATAGCGACGGGGCGATCGCGGCGCACCGCCCACGCAGAGGTGAACTTTTCGCCCAGCCAGGTGCAAATCTTCGGCGACCTGGCAGCCGGACTGGCCCGTGCCCACCACCAGCACCGCGCCGTCGGGTAATTGCTCTGGGTTACGGTATTGTGACGAGTGCAGTTGTTGGATGGAGGCAGGAAACCGCTGGGCGATCGCCGGAATTTTGGGCTGATGGTAACCCCCCGTTGCCACCACGACCTGATCGGCAGTGAAGTCGCCGCTGGTGGTGCTAATCGAGAAGCGATCGCCTTCTTTCCGCAGGTGGCGTACTTCTACACCTTCTAGCACCGGCGGGTCGAAGGCGGCGGCATAGGCTTCGATGTATTGCACAATCTCGTCTTTGACCATAAAGCCGTGGGGGTCGTCGCCCGCGTAGGGAAACCCCGGAAGCTGGCACTGCCAGTTGGGTGTGACTAGGCAAAACGAATCCCAGCGATATTCCCGCCAGGAGTGCCCGATTTTGTGTTTTTCAAAGACGAGATGGGCGATGCCCCGCTGCTTTAGGCAATAGCTCATAGACAATCCAGCCTGGCCGCCCCCCACCACAATGACGGGATAGTGCTGTTCCAAAACTCACCTCTGGGTTGCTCACCCTGTGATTAAAAAACTGGTTGATGTCAGGTTAGGAGGTTGCAGAAGCGGAAAATTGTGCGTTTGGCTACGATGCACCCAAGTCTGACTATTAGGGTAGGCGGGAGAGAGCAAGGGGCGATCGCCCTTCGAGATTTAGCGACACCCTGGCTAAATCGACAGGCCTTTCCGCAAAATTTGCGCTCGATCGTCCCCCAGAGTCGTTACCTTAATTTAAGGCCGTCACCCGCTTTGATTCCCAGATCAGACAATAGTAAAGATAGCCGTTTCTAAAGCCCCCGACGGACCCTTAAGTTCTTGATGTGTCGCTTTACCTAACCGCCCTCACCCTAAATCCCTATCCCAGAGTGGGAAAGGGACTTCCGATCCGTCCGGCTCCCCTTCTCCCCGCTTGGGAGAAGGGGCTGGGGGATGAGGGCGCTCTTAAAGCGACACGCCGCCTTCACACCAAACTTATTAGGAGTGTTTACCTGTGGTAAGCAATATTGCCCAAACCCAATACGAAACCAAGACCCAGGCGATCGCCCGCCAACTGCTGAGCGCCACACGGGAAAACCGCTCCTTTTTTGCCCAGATGCGCGACCAGATGAACATGAGCGACAAACTGCTGGGCTGGACGATGGGCAACCCAGGGCTGCGGGTGCAGTTGTTTCACTTCATTGACGCGCTGCCTGCCCTGCAAAGCAAAGCCGAGATTGCCCGCCACCTCCAGGAATATCTCAGCAAAGAAAATGTGGAACTGCCGGGCGCGCTGAAGGGAATGCTGAATTTCGCCAGCCCGGACTCAATGCCGGGTCAGGTGGCCGCCACGACGGTTTCCACCGCTGTCGAAACCCTGGCGCACAAGTACATTTCTGGCGAAACCATCAAGCAGGTGATCAAAACCCTGGAGCAGCTTCGCAAAGAGAAAATGAGCTTTACGGTAGACCTGCTGGGCGAGGCGGTGATCACCGAAGTGGAGGCGCAGTCTTATCTCGATCGCTACCTGGAGCTGATGGAGGAACTCACCGTCGCGTCGAAGTCCTGGCCGACCATTCCGCAAATCGACGAAGCCGACGGCGAAGCGCTGCCCAAGGTGCAGGTGTCGGTGAAGCTGACGGCGTTTTATTCGCAGTTTGACCCGCTAGATGCTAAGGGTAGTCAGGAGCAGGTGAGCGATCGCGCTCGCATCCTGCTGCGCCGCGCCAAGGAACTCGGTGCCGCCGTCCACTTCGACATGGAGCAATACGCCTACAAAGACCTGACGATTGCCATCCTCAAGCAAATCTTGATGGAAGAAGAGTTTCGCAGCCGCAGCGACATCGGCGTGACGCTCCAGGCATACCTGAAGGACACGGAAGCCGACCTGAAGGGGCTAATCGAGTGGGCCAAAGAACGCAGTACGCCGATCACGATTCGCCTGGTCAAAGGAGCCTACTGGGATCAGGAAACCATCAAAGCCGCCCAGCACCATTGGGACGTGCCCGTGTTTCAGCATAAGGAATCGACCGATGCCAACTTTGAGAAACTAACGCGCCTGCTGCTGGAGAATCACGAATATCTCTACGCCGCGATTGGTAGTCACAACGTGCGATCGCAGGCCCACGCAATGGCGATCGCCCAGGAACTCAACATTCCCCGCCGCCGCATCGAGTTTCAGGTGCTCTACGGCATGGGCGACAAGCTGGCTAAGGCAATGGTGAATCAGGGCTACCGCGTCCGCGTCTATTGCCCCTACGGCGACCTGATTCCCGGCATGGCATACCTGATCCGCCGCCTGCTGGAAAATACGGCGAACACCTCCTTCCTGCGCCAAAACCTGGAGGAGCGTCCGGTAGAAGAACTGCTGGCAATCCCGCAGATGAGGGATCAGGGGTCAGGAGTCAGGGGTCAGGAG
>RFIF01000424.1 GCA_003695655.1 Cyanobacteria bacterium J069 | reverse complement strand
GGCAGGGGCTAAGTCTAAAGTAAAGCTCTGGCTAAGTGAGGCTTTGCGTTCTAGCGGTTCTGTTCATGGGACTGCTTGCATGGATGCTTTTCTGAGGGTGTGAATCGTTGCGGGGCAATGCTGCACAACGATTTACGCAAGAGGTCTATTGCGATAATCCATAGTCCTAGGGCGCGTCATCCATTCACCTCAGAACCCTTGAGGAATCAGCACTATCGCGCCCGCCCAAACAAACCAGGCTAGGGGCTGAAACTCCTCAGAAACCTACTCGATAATTGATGACAGCCCCTAGACCTCAGCCAGTTGGCACTAGGCTTTGTCGATCGGGCTGGGCAGAAAACTGCTGAGTGCCTGAGTATATTTAGGGTCTTGAGTGCCAAGCAGCCTGTCCCAAAAGGTGAAATAAAGCCCGTAATGGACGGTGTATTTCAGGTGATGGATGGAATGGTGAGCTGGGCCAATCACCCATTGCCCCAGCCAGTGATGCGGAAAGAGCGTGGGTAAGCGATCGGGGCCCAAATGGTTAAGCACCGCCCACACGGTCATAGTAGTGAGCACCGCAATCACCGTGATGAAATGCAGCGGCAGAATAAACACAACACCGACGAGAAAGAGCGCTTGCACTACCGCCTCCAGTGGGTCAAAGGCAAAAGAGGTCCAGGGGGTGGGGTAGCGCGATCGATGGTGCCCCTGGTGGAGCCACGGAAACAGCCTGGGATGATGAAACCCGCGGTGGCTAAAGTAAAAGTAGGCGTCTTGCAAGATCAGCACTGCGCCGTAGCTGACTGCTAGATACCACAGCCCATACTTGTGAGGATCGGCATAGAGACAGGTTGCGCCCTGCTGGTAGGAAAAAAGAATGAACGCTGCGGCGACGGCAAACACTGCCGCCGAGAGCACTGATAGCGTAATGTCGTGTCGAATGACCGGCCAAGATGGGGAGCGATGCGGCAGCCGCCGGTTGATGAAAGACTGGCTAAAAGAGGAATAAAAGAACCAATAGGCCGCCCCTGCCACCAGAAAGTAGCGGCATAAAATAACTGCAAACAGGGCAATGTTGTAAAACTCGAAGGAGTGTGATCTCAAGTTGGTCTAAGTCCTTGCCAGGCCTTTATGGAACAGCGGTGCCGGCCTGGGGTGCCCGCATGTGATCTAGCGAAAGCTGAAACTGTCGGTGTAAGTCGAGTCTAGCAGTCGGTCGAACCTCTGGACGGGGTAGAGGCGATCGCCCCCTGCGCCCCTGCATCCTGCCTTGCGCCCCCATGCCGCCCCATGCCGCAGACTGTGCGCCGACGGTGCGCCGTTGCCAAGACCTCACGCCAAGCGTTTTCCGTTCCTGGCTGACGCTGCTGATGAACTCTATCAATTCAGACAAGACTTACGCAGTTGAAACGAGTTCTATAGATTCTGGATGATTTTTTGCGGGCGCAGCCCGCGAAAAATCATCCAACTGCGTAAGTCCTATCAGAAATTGCTCATTTCGATCATGCTGCAAGCACGTTTGACATCGGGTTGACTGAAGCGATTGAATTGTTTGATTTGTTCAAGAATGTCGTAACTTCTCTCAATTACCCCGCCACTCTCGATCCTCCAGTTCCTTCTGAGGCAGCAGCAGCGTCGCCTCGATTTCCTGCCGAATGGTTGCGGTCACTTCGCAGTTGCTATTCAAGCAATCGACCAATAGCTGGTTGGCGTCGTAGTAGCGCTTCAGCACCTGCTCTTGTTCTGGGCTAAACTGCCAGGGGTGGTGAATATTGCGGTATTGGGCGATCGCCTCTTTAAGCTGGTTAACCCAGGCGGGATAGTTGTTTTGCCACCAGGTTTGCAGTTGCTTTTGGCTTTGGTGAGATGCAGGCAGTTGGTCTTTGAGCTGTTGCAGCGACTTATAAAACCCCGCATCCAGCACCATCACCAGAATATTGCTGAGTGCCTCACTACAAGCATTGACATAGGCAAAATCCTGACTATGGTCAATGGCAAACTCGATCAGCAAATTTTCCAAGGCCGCATCCAAAAAGATGCCCTGATCGAGCGTGCTGGCTAGCGCAAACTGGTCAGCAGTGTGGGGACTTTGGGCCAGCGCCAGGT
Organism: Cyanobacteria bacterium J069; assembly: GCA_003695655.1. Lineage (GTDB taxonomy): Bacteria > Cyanobacteriota > Cyanobacteriia > Elainellales > Elainellaceae > Thermoleptolyngbya. The sequence continues at coordinate 2,732 of RFIF01000424.1, read as the reverse complement.
AAAACGCACGGGTAGTTGCCAGCTTGGGTTCAGTGGGAACCGTTTGAGACTTTTGGCTGGCCCACATCAAAAAGTCTTGCAGGTGCGGGTCTTGGGACACCAGAGCGTCGATCTCCTGCTTCATCAGTTGCACCAACGAGTCGGCGCTGCGCAGCATGGCCGCCGTCAGCAAAAACACCTCGTGCCAGTGGGGATCAGTAATGTGGCTCACCAGGCCACCCAGTGCTTGCTCCAAAGCTCGCAGGTTGTGAGTGGCGACGATTTTGCGCGCCGTCAGGTATTCCTGAAACGCCAGATAGGAGAAGGAGAAGATGCCCCGCGCCCGCTCGATCAGCAGCCCATGCTGAGCCTCGATCGCTTTTAGCATGGCCTCGCTTTCAAGCTGGAGTTCTTCCGGTTCCAACGTCGCGCCGGGCAAATTTTGCAGATAGTCTTCGATGTATTGCTCAATCGTGCGCTGCTCAAAAAAGTATTGTCCCTGCTCAAAGGTGACGGCGGCGAGCTGGCTCAGCAGCTTCATTTTTTGAGGCAGCAGAAACCCGCGATACACGTTGTCTCGTTCGACGCCTTTGGTTTCGTCCCATTTGCCCAGCAGCAGATCCAGTCCCTGTTTATAAAACGCGGTGCGCTTGCTGGGAAACTGCCCTTCTCCTTGAAAGACCCAGCAGGCCAGGTGTAAAAATAGCGGCGTGACGACAAGCTGCCGAAACTGCCAGTTTTCGGGCAGGTCAAGCTTTTGCATAAATTTCGCCGCCTGCGCCTGCCCCAAGGGCGTGGCGGTTTTGCCCAATACGACAAACCATTTCTGCGCGAAGGTGGTGATTTGCGTCTGGGTAAAGGGGGCTATTTCGACATCGGTAAAGCCGCGCAGCGCCAGCTTTTGGGCGGCAGTGCGGCAAGACACCACAAATCGGTTGCGGTGATACTTATCTGAAAAGGCGCGAATTTCTCGGATTACCGCCGGGATATCTTGATTCAGCACTTCATCCATGCCATCCATCAACATCAGCACGCGCCCTTCATGGAGCAGGGTTTCGAGGAGGGCTGGGTCGGCAAGTCCACAGTTGAGCAGGGTTTGGTGAACGGTATGAAACAGGCTGAAGTTGTCTTGCTGTTTGGATGCTTCGGCAAACTCTCGCAGGGCAATGAAAATGGGCACTTGCTCTGGGGCAAATTCGCCTTTGTTGCACTGAACAGCGAGGTGCTGTAGGAACGTGGTTTTGCCAACGCCGGGCTTTCCTAAAACCCTGAGTTTGGCATAGGTTTTGACGGCTTCCATGCCGGGGATTTGGGGATGTTCAATTGCCCCTAGCCCCACTCGGTCAAATTCTGTCAGCTCCAGGTTGTTGAGATCGGTAATTTTTAGCCACTGCTGATTGGCGACGGACTCAAGGATATTGACATCTACATAGATGTCGTCAATGTTGACCGGGTGATTGATGTCGAGCAGTTGCAGAATGCCGCACTGCTGCTGAATGGTGTCTCGGTGCTGCGATCGCACTGATTGCACCAGTTCATCAATCCTGCTGGAAGAGAGATGAGACGACTCGCCAGGATTAGGAAATTGGGCAGGCGGGTTCTCAGCGATTTCTCGCCAGTCCAGATCTAAAACCTGACAAATCTCCATAAAAATCTGGCGGTCTACCGGCTTTCCGGTAAAAAAGCGCCAGATCGGCTGACGGGTCTTGAGATTGACTTCTCCCGCCAAATTTTCCTGAGTCCATCCTTTGAGTGCAAACGCGCGTTTGGCTTGCTGGATGCCCGTAGTAGAGGTCTGGAGCGATCGCTTAGCCATACCCTACAAAGCTCTTCGATTAAAGTTTTATGTATAAGTAGAATCAAAAAAGTAGTCGTCTTATATGCGTTCTATCCTAACGCCTTTCCTCTAACTCCCGCTTCTTTGAGCCGGGTTGTTTCTCGTTGGTCGGGCTATTTACCGTGACTCTGCACTGGGCTATTTACTATAGATAAAGTGAGTTGTTTTGAGTGCAATGGCTATGGGGGTTGCGCAACAGCGGCTTGTGATGCAAGTGGCACGGGCCTTTCCAGATGGACTGTTTTATAAAGAAACGACCGAGCGGGTGGTGGCGCTGACCATCGACGATGTGCCGACGCCGGGAGAGCCAGAAGACGAGTCTACGCAGCAAATCCTGGAGGCGATCGCCGCTCACAACCGCCAGATTGAAGCGCCAGACCGCCAGGTGCGCGCCACGTTTTTCATCATTACCAGCCACCTCACCCCCGAAAGCACCATCATTCCCCGCATCCGCGCCTATGGGCATGAAGTCGCCAACCACGGCATTGTGGACGATACGACTGCGCTCCAGCATCCCGAACTGTTTGCGCTCCAGATGCGCGAAGCCCACAATCGCATTTGCAAAGACTGCAACCAGCCCATTCGCTGGTATCGACCGGGCCGCGGACTATATGCCAAAAGCATGGTGCCCAAGCTGCAAGCCATGCCCGGCTATGAACCCCGCTTTGCCCTGGCGTCAATGATCCCCGTAGACACGTTCAAACCCACCGACAACGCGCTGTTTAGTGCCTGGTATGTGTCGCGATTCATCTTTCCTGGCTCAATTTTGGTGATGCACGGCGGCTCAGCCGAGCGATCGGCAAAGACGGCAGCGGCAATTCCCCTCCTGCTCGACTATTTGCACCGCAAGGATTATCGTGTGGTGACGCTGTCTGATTTGTGGGACAACTATTGAGTTGGGGGCAGGGGTTAGGGG
>RFIF01000043.1 GCA_003695655.1 Cyanobacteria bacterium J069 | reverse complement strand
GGGCAGGGGGTGGGGGGCAGGCCCTGGCTGCGTTCAGCTTTGTTGCTTGATGGTTATCCTAACCGTTCTGTCTAGCGCTATCGCCCGCCGAATAACAATCGGTATAATGACAGTTCGGTATGGCGCAAACAGTTGCTACATCTAGGTTTTATCGAAGCACGTTTGGCAACTGCAAGCGATCAATTCCCAAAACCCAGCGCTAGACAGCACTAGAAAAAGAGCTAAAACCCCTGGTCGCCTACACTTCTAGAGTTCCCCTCCCCCCCAAAGACTATACAGAACGATGACACGGAACGATGACGCCAGATTAGACTAGCTCCGGGCGATCGGTGCTACGGGCAGCGCCACCGTAAAACAGGTTTGTCGGGCGGTGCTGGCGACTTGAATGCTGCCTCCCAGGTGTTCGGTCATCTTTTGCACGAGCGCCAGCCCCAGCCCGGTGCCGCCCTGCTTCCAGCGATCGATGCCCGGCACCCGATAAAACTTTTCAAAGATGTGGTCTATTTCATTGGCCGGGATTTCTACCCCAGAATTGCACACGTCTAGTACAAACAGGTCTAGATTGGCAAGGAGCGGCAGGTCAGGGCTGGCTGTGGGATTGTCCACCAGGTTTACCAGGCCGGGCGGGCTAATCGTGCGGGCAGACACCCGAATATGTTCACCCGGCGGCGTATATTTGCAGGCGTTGTTGAGCAGCTCGGTGAGAATCCGCTCCAGACAGTCGGAATCGGAGGTAATGACGGGCAGTTCCTCTGGGATCTCGATCTGCAAGATCTGCTGGCGGTTGCGGGTGCGCTCTTCAAACGACTCGACAATGTGCAGCACCCAATCTTGCAGGTGAATCGGCTCCAGATTTAGCGCTCGCGTGCCAGAAGCCAGGCGCTGCAAATCGAGCAGGTCGTTAATCAATGCGGCTTCGCGATCGCACTCTGCCTGCAAAATCTTGAAATACTGCTCTCGTCGGTCGTCCTGTTGCGACAGCCGCAGCATTTTGATCGCCATTTTGATATTGGTAATCGGCGTCCGCAGCTCGTGAGACACCGTGCTGAGAAAGTCGTCCTTGAGCTGATGCAGGTCTTCGAGTGCCTTTACCTGAATTTGGGCGGCTTCATACAGCCGGGCCTGCCGCAGGGCGATCGCACACTGGTTGGCCACCTGCTGCACCAGCCGCACCTCCGGATCGCTGAACAGGCTGCCCGGCGGCTTGAACAGCCACAAATCTCCCAATGGGCCCTGGTCGTCCAAAATGGGGCAGGCTAACACGGTCATCGTGCAGGCGATCGGTCGCACCGGGTGGGGCATGGTGAAACAGAACTGGCTGGACTCGCCCCGCAGCAGCAGCTCATGAACGTCCGAAAATTGGTTAGGGATTTCAAAGCTGATGCCTCGCGCCGAGGGCAGCGACGTGGTGTGCTCATAGCAAATCGTGGAGCTGGTTTGCTCTGGGTTATACAGCGCCGCGTCGCAGCAGACGACCGCTAACTCCTGTCCTAGCGCCTGCACCGCCGTCTGCAAAATCTGGGACTCGTCCAGGCTGTCGCGGACGCTATCGGTAATCCGCTTCACCAGCGCTTCGTAGCTCAAGGATTGCTGAATTGCCTGAAACTGCTGCGTCAGCGTCGATCCCATCGTTCTAAAGTTCTGCACCAAAAAGGCGATTTCCGTAACTGGGCTGTCTGGCCATTCGATGGGCTGTCCATCCAGCAGTTTTTCGGGCAAGTTCGTTGTAACTGCCGCCAGCCGCGACAGGGGATGCACCATGCGACGGCTAATCAGCGCCGACACCAGCAGCGCCAGCAGGGCGATCGCCAGCAATAGCGCCAGATTGCGCGAATAAATGGTTTGAATAGAGCGCACGTCTGGCTGGGCAGAGGCTTCCACCACCAGCGTCCAGGGTAGGCCAGTGGCCACAGGCATCTCCTGCACAAAGAAGGAGTTCATCCAGCGCACCATGACCAGTTGAGTGCGTCTGGGAAACCACTGATAAAAATCGGTTCCGAGCCGCTCGATATCGCTATCCTGCGCTGGGTCGAAGGGTTGCCCCGGTTGGCGATCGCCCCGGCTGCTGAAGATCACCGACCGATTGCGCCCAACCAGCGTAATGTTGACATTCTGATGATTGGCACTTTGCTGCAACAGAGTTTGCACATGCTCCAGGCTGATCTCGGCGACAATCATGCCAACAAGCTGCTGACCTTGCACAATCGGCACATTCCAGATTACCTGCGTGGGCAACTGTTCTGGAACCACGCCCGACAAAATCGGCTGTAGCGTTTGCCGAGCCATCTTGAAGTGGGGCCAGTTGCTGGCATCGGCGATCGCCTCTGTCTCTCGACTATTAGCGATGCCAGGCAAGGAACCAGGCGAGGGACTGGTCACAATCAGCCTGCCATCGGCATCAAAAATCTTGACCCGCAGCAAATCCGGCAAGAGCCGCTGTGTCGATGCCAAATGCTGCTGTAAGTGATCAGGGTCAGATAGAGTGCGATCGATCGTTTGACGTGCCAACTCATTCGCCGACCGCAAATGCTCTTGATGCCAGGATCGCAGCTCCGCCACCGCATAGCCAGACGCCTGCTGGAGATGAGCCTGGGCATCGGTGCGAATGTCGTCTACCACATCGCGACTGGCGAACATAATCAGCAGCAGCGTCGGCAAAAACACAAAGGCCACCAGCAGATTAAATAATGTCTGCTGAAAAGCCATAGAATTCAGCGCACGGGGGCGATTCAGCCAGTGATGAATCGGTAGATAAGTCATCAGCAGACTGGCAATCAGCGCATTAAAAATAGCGTTGACTGGCTGCTTGAGCATCACAATCTGCGCCTGCACGGGGTCTATTTGCAGCACCCCAGCATAGAAAAACCAGACCAGCGGCATCCCCATCAGCAGCCAAAAGATACCGTCTAGCAGCACGATATTGCGGCGATCGCGGTAGAACAAAGAGCCAACAAATACCGATTCCAGCGTGAAAATGAGTCCGGCGTAGGGGTGTCCCCATAAAAAATAGGTGCAGGCACCGCTCAACAATCCTGCCAAAGCACCCCAGCGAATGCCGTAGAAGCAGACGACCAGCCAAACCGCCACAGAACCAAAAATCAAATCAATGTTAAAAAACAAAGTCCATCGGGTCAGGTTGCCCAGATAGCAAGCAACGAGTAAAACCAGGAGACCCAAAGCGTCTCTGCGCTGGAGGGTAAGTCCAGCCAATCGCCTCAGTTGGCGTTTTAGCCGGCGTTTTAGCTCCATACCCGTTTGCCTTCTTCCTAAACTTTGGTTAACTCTGGGATACAAATTGTCAGGCGTCATGCTCATTCAATTTTGAAATGCAGTAGTGAAGCGCCAGTCGGTTTTTGCTGCCGACGACCTTTATCACTGAAAGGCTTTAACAACAAGCCTTCCAGCTTTCAAATAAGGGGTGTAACCATTGCTGATCGAGATCATTACTCTGCGGCAGCACGGTAAAGGTTTGAAGTAAAGATTTTGAGTGAAGATTTTGAGTGGATTTTATAGCGCTCAATTCAGATTCAGTAGAGCCAAATTGACATCAGCCAAGCCCAGGTGCAGCCGGCTTTTTAGATCGGTTCAAGCCAGCGTTGTGGAGCCATATCCGTGACCCTCAGCATCAGATACCTGTTTGATCAATGCCGTCTGCGAAAGTTGATCTCCTGCGACGTGACAGGTCTGTCTCTATATAACCCGATGCCGCCTCAGGATTCTCTATCTCCCTGGCGGTCTGTTTCAAAAGTTGACTTTTCAAAAGGGGTAATCATGCCGCTTTGGGACTTGCTATGGCAAACCTCTAAACCTCTGAAACTCTGAAACTCTGAAGCAATAAGCCTTGCGAAACCTCATTGAGTTAACCAACTGTCAAGAATTCGGAAATCTCTCCAGGGAAGTTCGAGCTTTCCATCTGGGCTTGGTATGATGCGCTTAATCAAAATACAGGAATGGATTCGTAGAAATCCCGATCGTCAAGAGAGAGCCAAGAGAGAGAGCCATGAATCAAAACGGCTATGGCGGATTGCAATTTAAGCTGTCGGGAATTGGATTTTGGGTAACGTTGCTGGCGATCGCCTGGCTGCTAGGCATGGTAGGGCTGGGCTGGCTGGTCAAGTCCTTTATCGTGATCCTGGGGCTATTGGTGTTGACGCCAATCGTCGCCTTTCTAGCCTTTCGCTGGTGGCTCAAGCGAAACCTGGTAGAAGCCCCCTGCCCCGTGTGCGAAGTCAAGTCGGCAGGCATTAACGGCACCCAGCTCCGCTGCCCCAACTGTGGCGAAGCCCTGCGAGTCGAAAAGGGCGAATTTTATCGCCTGACGCCCCCTGGAACGATTGATGTGCAAGCGGTAGAAGTGACAGCAAAGCCTATTGAAGAAGCGCAAGACTAGCCCATTTACCGCGCTCTAAAATTTTTGTCTGGTTTTGTCTGGGCACTGCTGGCAAGCTGCCCCAAAGGGCTGGGCTGAAAAAAAGCAGGGGCGATCGCCAGGCGGATAAGCTTTTGACAAACTTTGGGAGGACGCCCGATAGCAAAGCTCGATGGCAAAACTCGATGGCAAAACAGTTGCATAAACCAGGGTCAAGTAGTACTATTGCACTAACCAACTTCTTGCCACGGTCGGCTTTTGCGGAGGCAGAAGCCGGCTTTTATTTTTTGCACCGCGTCCCTGCATTCTCGAAGGATGGGCAACCCATGAGCGTCGAACAAACCACCCAGCTAATCCAACTGATTTTGAACAGTGCGCTGATGGTGGCGGTCGGTGCGGTGGTGTGGCTGGGGCTGATGTTGCGCTGGGTCTGGCTTGATAGCCTGCGGCGGCTGTCTGGTTTGGAGGCTCCGCGAGATGCGGGCGAGTCCTGGCGCGATCGCCGCCTGGGCTGGAACCACTCATCTGCCCGCTCGATGGCGGGGTTGCGACGGAGCGATCGCCGCCTCAAACGCCAGCATCAAACCGCAACGCTCAGCCTGTTCACAGCGCATGGCGGACTGCTGCTACTGCTGTCCAGCACCTTGCTTTTGTCCCTGCGTACGCTCTGGCAGGCAAACTGGCTGATTCAACTGTCGCTGGGCACATTCGTACTGGGTGTCGGCGGACTGCTGATCGGGCTGGGGCTATGTCTGGTAGATTGGGCCCTGTCTGATGGGCGAAGATCTCACCGCCTAGACCGACGGTGGAGCCGTTCGCTGTCTCCGACGGCTACCTCCTCGCTCACACTCAAACGGCAGCTAGAACCAAACCTAAACCACAAGGTCGGCTAGTGCCCGCTAGGGTTAGTCTCAAGCGAGACGCTATCTGGGGTCGCTGATTTGGATCGCTGATTTGGATCACTGAAATTACAGCGGGGAGCGCTGGAGCCGATAATAGTCTGCGACGCGCTGCTGCCACTGATTCCAATATTGGGCGATCGCCTCCGGTTTAAACCAAAACACCTCGGCGGGCTGATCTGGTATCGCCACTACGAGCATGGCTTCACAAATGGGGACTTCTTCTGCTTCACAATAGTGATTGACCGCACCGCAATAGGCCGCCAGTTGCAGCGGGCCGTCGTAGAGCCGCTCAATGCTGCCTTTGGGGCGATCGCCCGTCTTCCAGTCCAGCACACAGGGTACGCCGCGATAGCTAGCCACGCAGTCTACTTTGCCTGCATAGCCCAGGTCATAGTGAAACACAGGCGCTTCTAGCAGCCGCACATTCTTGATATCTGCCACGATCGGCTCCAGGCTTTCCCAATAAGGGCGCACGGCTTCAGAACAGACTGGACGCTCACCCGCCAGATAGCGACGAATATGAGCATGGGTTTGGCTGCCGCGACGGCTGGCGGCCGTGGCCACTCGTCCGGCCTCTGCGGCACCCAGGCGATCGCGCCACTGAGCCAGGGCCAAGCGGGCTTCTAATGGCTTAGTCGCGTTCAAAATCGTGCTAACGCTAGGCAGCGCCCTGCCGTGAGCGTCAACCAAATGCCCCCGACGAGTTCGAGACAAATTCACAAATCTTGCAGGATATCTTGCAGGATATTATTTTGCCGAAACGAGAAGTACGGGACTGGCGCGGTTCGAACGCGCGACCTATCGCTTAGGAGGCGATCGCTCTATCCAGCTGAGCTACAGCCCCAGATTCATCTGCCCCAGTATTTATCTAGGGATTTGTTTCACCGTTTCTCAAATTTACTACCCCAATCATAGCAGCGCTCCACATTCATCTTGATAGAGACGGTAACCCCCCCTCCCGGCTTACGGTTCACCCCCAACCTCCACTAGGATGAACTTTTTACACTAAGGACATGCGATGGATGTCGGAGATGCAACTGGGAACAAGCGGCAATCAAACCTACCCGGTTAAACATGCAATCGCACTGCTCAACCCAGGGGCAAAGCTAAGCACTTCTCCTGCTGTATTGGAAAGGTTTGACCGCTCAGGGCGATCGCCATGAGCGATCAAAAGTGCGGTCAAAAGAGGCAACCGTCCCCCTCTAGGTTCGGGAAATACGACTTCATCGAACTCGGAAAAGGTACGCAGTATATAGGTTGGGTACCATTGCCGCTCAAGAATTGGGTGGGTGTTGGGCGGGTGCTGGCTGTGAACACTCAACGTTCAGAGGGTGGGCAGCTCAGAGTGTATGCAGCCCAGCGTATGCAGCCCAGTAGACAAAACCCAGCCTGCTGGGACGTGTGAGCCGCATATGTGTTTTGCATGTTACGTGCCCTGCATGTTACGTGCCCTGCACATATGATCCGCACAATCGGTTAATCAAGACTTGGAACTGTATCTGAACCGGAGACTATCTATGGCAAAAGTTGTTGGAATTGACCTGGGAACCACTAACTCCTGCGTGGCAGTGATGGAAGGCGGCAAACCCACGGTCATCGCGAACGCAGAAGGGTTCCGCACGACGCCTTCCGTAGTCGCGTTTGACCCCAAGACCAAAGAGCGTCGCGTGGGTCAGATCGCCAAGCGGCAGGCGGTTATTAACCCGGAAAACACTTTCTACTCGGTGAAACGGTTCATCGGGCGTAAGTTTGACGAAGTGACCCACGAAACGACGGAAGTGCCCTACAAGGTGCTAAATGTCAACGGCAACGTGAAGCTAGACTGCCCCGCCGAAGGCAAACAGTTTGCCCCCGAAGAAATTTCGGCCCTGGTGCTGCGCAAGCTGAAAGAAGACGCGACCAAATATCTGGGCGAAGAAGTGACCCAGGCGGTGATCACTGTCCCCGCTTACTTCAACGACTCCCAGCGGCAGGCCACCAAGGACGCAGGCAAGATCGCCGGTCTGGAAGTGCTGCGAATCATCAACGAACCAACCGCTGCCTCGCTGGCCTATGGTCTCGACAAGAAGAGCAACGAAACGATTCTGGTATTTGACTTGGGTGGCGGTACGTTTGACGTGTCTGTGCTAGAAGTAGGCGATGGCGTGTTTGAAGTGCTGTCTACTGCGGGCGACACCCACCTCGGCGGCGACGACTTCGACAAGAAGATCGTGGACTATTTAGCCGAAGAGTTTAAGCGCAACGAAGGCATTGACCTGCGCAAAGACAAGCAAGCCTTACAGCGTCTTACCGAAGCTGCTGAGAAGGCCAAGATTGAGTTGTCCAGCGTCACCCAGGCAGAAATCAACCTGCCCTTCATCACCGCCACTCAGGACGGGCCCAAGCACCTCGACGTGACGCTGACCCGCGCCAAGTTTGAGGAACTCTGCGCCGACCTGATCGATCGCTGCCGGATTCCGGTCGAGGCGGCACTGCGGGACTCGAAGCTGGCAAAAGAAAGCATCGACGAAGTGGTGCTGGTGGGCGGATCGACCCGGATTCCTGCGGTGCAAGAGGTGGTGAAGCGGGTGCTGGGCAAAGACCCCAACCAAACCGTGAACCCGGATGAAGTGGTGGCCGTGGGCGCTGCGATTCAGGCGGGCGTGCTGGCGGGTGAGGTGAAGGACATCCTGCTGCTTGATGTGACGCCGCTGTCGCTGGGTGTGGAAACCCTGGGTGGCGTGATGACCAAGATCATTC